>NZ_JBHFJG010000006.1:0-87133 GCF_057559155.1 Rhizobium moroccans
CCGGGCGGGTTTCGGATGGTGCCGTTCAGCACCGGTCGATGTAGCGGTTGCCGTTGCGGTCGCGATAGTAGCAGCGGCCCGGCTGGTCGGCGACGTTGCCGATCAGGGCGCCTCCTACGCCGCCGATGGCCGCACCTACCGCTGCGCCTCGAACATTGCCCGTGGCCACGCCGCCGACGACGGCACCCGTGGCAGCGCCGATACCTGCGCCGCGCTCCGTGGCGGTGCATGCTGCAAGGGAAAGACTAACGCAGGCCATGGCGATAATTTTCTTCATTTCGCTCTCCATCCTCTACCAGCCCGCCATTCCTAACGCTTGAGCGCGGAACTGGTTGCAGAAGTTCCAGTCCCGGAAGCGTCAGGCGTTCGCCCGGGCGCATGAAAGCCGCTCTAACTTATTGAATTCACGCATCCGGCTTTCCGAAAGTCGATTTTGATTTTCGGACCGATGCCGCAAGGGCGCGAATTCGTGATTTCGGATTTACCCGGCCGCGGGTTACTTTCCCCTCGCAACCGAAAGCGAAGGAGAATGACATGAAGACATTTCTCGTAATCGCAGCAACTCTCGGCCTGACGTCGTCCATGGCGCTTGCGGATTGCGCAGGTCATGTGACGGCTTCGAAAGAGGTCGACAAGAATCTCACCACCGCCAGCATCACCAAGGCGGAAGAAGTGCGCAACGAACAGGCAATGGTTCTGAAGCGCGACGAGGCCGCCAAGGAAGCTCCGGCAACCGAATAATCGCTGCAAACCGCGCCGGCTGCCATGACCGGCGCGGTTTTCACGAGGCTTGTCGCGATCTTTCGGGTTCTCTTCCCATATTTCTTGCGCAACTCCGTCCGCCCGTCCGTGGATCGGCGCGGAACCTCTTGCGCCATCTCCAAGTTGTCCTTGCTAGAAAAAGGGAGGCAGAAGCATGGCAAGAAGAACTCTCGGTGCGGGCTTTACCGGCGATGTGACGGAGGAGACAGGTGTTGTAGCGAAGGCAAAGGGCGCGGCGCGTCATGTGAAGGACGAAGCCGAAATGGTCGCGGCCCATGCGGCCGATCATCCGGCCGCGAGCGGTTCGGCGGTGGCATTCGTCGGGGTCCTCGGCTTTGTGCTTGGCTATATCTGCGGAACCTCCTCCACCTCACGCCACCGGTGACGACCGAAGCCGGTCTGCGGATGTGCCGCAGGCCGTGACGCCAAAGCTCCGGCCAAAGCTCCGTATGTAGCGGCAAGCATTTGTGCGCCACGAAAAAACCATAGAATCCCAGTCTCGATTTCAGTTCACGGCTTTCGCGATTCGTCGAAAGCCGGCCTGTGCCGTGTCATGTGGGATACGGAGACAGGAAGCGCAATTCTCGCTGGCGGGCGTAGGGATGCGCGAAGCGATCCCGCCGACCGGTCGAGGCGGCGCATCGCCAAGGTTACGCAAGTCCGTTCACGGGGGACGGGCGGGGTGATCGGGAGGTTGACAATGCCGATGCAGACGACGATCCGCAATCCGGTCAGTCCGGATCAGTTAACCTTGCTGCAGCAAGTATTCGACGAGACCTGCGCCCAGCACCAGATCGACAAGGCAAGTGCCGACGGGGAGGCGCTGGCGATCATCCTCGTTCACACCCTCCAAAAGGGGCTGGGCGATCGCGAGAAGCTGGAGGCACTCGCGCAGATCCTGGCCGAGAACCGCTGAAATCTACGTTTCCCGGAACCTATGCGGTCTTTGAAAGTTCATCGATCTTCCTGACAATCCAAGGAGGCCGGCATGGCAGAACCCATCAGAAACCTGAAAACGCCCGGTAAGCCCGAAAATCCATCTTTCGATCGAGAGGTGGGGCCGGATGTGAATCGCGAGATTGCCACGCTGCGCACCGAAATCGCGTCCTTGCGCGAAACGCTCGCGGAAAAAACCGGCGCGGCCTATGAGCAGGTCGCCGAACGCGCCAGCAGCGCCGCCGGCTACGTGGCCGGGGAAGCGAGCTCGTTGGCCGGCACCGTCCGCGAACATCCGGCGGCCACGACCACGCTGTTCACGCTGATCGGGGCGATCGGCTTTGTCATAGGATATGCTGTGGCTACGGCTTCGGCCGAGAGCAAGCAGGCCTGGTATCGCCGCTACTATTGAGCCGCAACGGCCTCGGGCAAGGGGTCCTGGCCGACATCGATCCAGATGGCACCGGTCAGTTCCGCCATGCGCTGCGGGTTGATGCGCACTGCGGCGTTGGTGGCGCCAGCGGCCGGGACGACCTCCGCAAACCGCTGCAGCGAGACGTCGCAATAGATGGGTAACGGCGAGGTGAGCCCGAATGGGCACACACCGCCGATCGGATGGCTGGTAATTTCAGTCACTTCTTCGCCCGCCAGCATGCGGGGCTTGGCGCCGAACCGGTCGCGGAACTTGCGATTGTCGAGGCGGCTCGTCCCGGCCATCACGACCAACGCCGTCTGATCTCCGGCGCGAACGCAGATCGTCTTGGCGATCTGCTCGGGCGCCACGCCATGCGCAAGGGCAGCGAGTGCGACCGTCGCCGAGCTTTCCTCGGTGACGACGACCGGAATATCGGGTGCGTGGGCGGCGAAGAAGGCACGGACGGATTCGAGGCTCATGGTTCGGGAAGATAAGCCGCAGAGCACGCCTCAGGCAAGAGAAGGAAGAGATATGCGATTTGCGCAATGCTGCACTGCGATATCGTGTCTGTTTTTTGAGCGAATCCCGGGTATAGTCACAAGCATCGAAGGGCGCACTCCTCCTCCCAGCGCCTCTCGACGGGACTGACAACACCTCCTCCTCCCGGTTGTCAGTCAGTTTCAGAAACCCGGCGCACCTCCTCCCGCGCCGGGTTTTCTGTTATTTCGGGCGCCTGTTTCCGAAACGGCAGGCGGGCGGCCAGCCTTGACGCGGATAAGCCGCGGTCCTAAAGGCGAATAATCGATATTTGTTTGACAGCCAGCATTTCGGCCTCAAGCCACCTGCGACGATCTCTCCTGCAAATTCGACATCAACATATTTTCGCGATCTCGCGGAAAAACATCGGCTCACGTTTGCAAGAGAAAGGCATCGAAAATGGCCACCGGTACTGTAAAATGGTTCAACGCCACCAAGGGTTATGGCTTCATCCAGCCGGATGATGGTTCCAAGGACGTATTCGTCCATATCTCCGCCGTCGAGCGCGCAGGTCTCGGCCAGCTCCAGGACGGTCAGAAGGTCTCCTACGAGCTCGTCACCGACAAGCGTTCGGGCAAGGCTTCTGCAGACCACCTCCAGGCTGCCTGAGACTCATCCCTTTGGATGATCGGAAAGGCCGGCTTTGTCCGGCCTTTTTTTATCATCCCTTGCAATTGGGCTTGAGGCTTTCCATTTACTGCTCAACGGCATTCCGGTGCAGTGGAAGCAAATGCGGGAAACCGCGCCGTTTCACTGCGGTTCTCATATCCGTGTTAACGGGATGTTAACCAGCAGGCGAGACGATGACTGCAGAGCCGCAGCGGTCTTCAAGATCGATAATCGGCCGCGCCGGAATTGCCTGTCCTGTTTAGTGTGACCACGGATGTACTGGCACCGACAAGCAGGAGTGGAAAGGTCGGGCTTGCCCGGCCTTTTTGTTTTCAAGGGCCTGAAGCGTCAAGCTTCAGGCCCTTTTTGCGTTCAGGCGGCTTTTGCGTTTAGGCAGCAAGCGCCGCGAGAATCCTTGCCCAGGAGCGGATGCCCTTGTGGAAGGATTTGAGGTCGTATTTCTCATTCGGCGAATGGATGCGGTCATCGACGAGACCGAAGCCGACCAGCAGGGAATCCATGCCGAGCATCTTCTGGAAATCGCCGACGATCGGGATGGAGCCGCCCATGCCGATCACGACGGCAGCTTTCGGCCATTCATCCGAAAGCGCGCCCTTCGCCTTGGTCAGAACGGGGGAATCGTAGGAGAGCTGGATTGCCGGCGAGCCGCCATGCTCGTGGAACTCGGCCGTGCAGTCCGCCGGCAGTTTCGAACGCACATAGGCGCGGAAGCTGTCGCGGATCTTCGCCGGATCCTGCTGGCCGACGAGCCGGAAGGAGACCTTTGCCGATGCCTTGGCGGCGATCACCGTCTTGAAGCCTTCGCCGGTATAGCCGCCGGTAATCCCGTTGACCTCGGCCGTCGGCCGCGCCCAGGTGAGTTCAAGCACGGAGCGGCCCTTCTCGCCGGAGGGAACCGAAAGGCCGACTTCGCCGAGGAAACTTGTCGCGTCGCGGCCGAGCGTCTCCCAGCTCGCCTTGATGTTGGCGGGCGTTTCCTCCACGCCGTCGTAGAAACCTTCGAGCGTCACGCGGCCGGTTTCGTCATGCAGGCCGGCGAGAATCTCGGCAAGGATGTGGATCGGGTTGGCGGCTGCGCCTCCGAACAGGCCGGAATGCAGGTCGCGGTCGGCGGCGGTGATGGTGACTTCCTCACCCACGAGGCCACGCAGCGTGGCGGCGATGGCGGGCGTATCGGAGTCCCACATGCCGGTGTCGCAGACGAATGCATAGTCTGCCTTGAGTTCGGCGGCGTTGGCTTCCAGGAAGGGTTTGAGAGAGGGGGAGCCGGACTCCTCTTCGCCCTCGAAAAGGATGGTGACGCGCACCGGCAGATTGCCGTGCACCTCCTTATAGGCGCGGCAGGCCTCCACGAAGGTCATGAGCTGGCCCTTGTCGTCGGAGGTGCCGCGGCCCGTCACGACCTTGCGGCCATCGCCGAGATCCTTGATCGCCGGGGCGAAGGGATCGTTCTCCCAAAGTTCGATCGGGTCCACGGGCTGCACGTCGTAGTGTCCGTAGAACAGCACGTGAGGAGCGTCTTCAGCGGCGCCGGCATGATGGGCGACGACCATCGGATGGCCGGCCGTATCGCGTACCGAAGCCGTAAAGCCGATATTGGAAAGCGTGGCTACCAGCCACTCCGCCGCCTTGCGGCAATCGGGCTTGTAGGCGGGATCGGTGGAGATCGATTTGATGCGGACGAGTTCGAACAGGCGCTCCAGGC
The DNA here is from genome assembly GCF_057559155.1 of Rhizobium moroccans. NCBI lineage: Bacteria > Pseudomonadati > Pseudomonadota > Alphaproteobacteria > Hyphomicrobiales > Rhizobiaceae > Rhizobium > Rhizobium moroccans. Next base: position 4,986 of record NZ_JBHFJG010000006.1, read on the forward strand.
TGCTGTCCAGGTTTTCGTCGGCTCGAGTAAGGACGGGGGAAATATCGGTCATGGCGGGGTCCTGTCTTTGGAATCGACCGGACCTTAGACCAAGAAGTTCATGGTTTCGAGACCGGATCTTGCCTTGGCGAGCCTCACGGCTTGCGGGCGTTATCGACGATCCTGCGCATGTATTCGATCATCAGTTCCCGCTCGAAGCTGCGAAAGCCGGCGAAGAGGGCGGCATCCGCCTCGGCTGCTGCTTCGACGGCCCTGCCTTCGAGATCGCGGCCGAGCCGGGTAAGCATGATGATCTGGGCCCGCCGGTCTTTCGGGTGGGGCTCCCGCTCGATGAGCCCGTCGCGCTCCATGCGCGTCAAGGTATTGGCAAGTGTGGCCTGCTCCACTTCGAGCCGATCCAGAAGCTGCTTCTGAGTGAGCCCATCCTCGTTCCACAGTTCCAGAAGCACCGGGAACTGACCTGGAGAGAAGCCGAGGTCGATCGACCGCCTCTGCAGCGAACGTGCAAAACCCTTTGCGAGCTGGCTGGCGAGATATGTCGCCGAATGCGAGCGGTCGAATCCCATAATCGCAGTCTCCATCCCTCCCTAAAGTCGATATATCGCACGCCATGCTTTCGCCAAGCCTGCGTCGAGCGCCCGTGAATCGATGTGATTGCGTTTGGTGAACAAAGGAAAACCGCCATGGCCGGGAGGGGACAGCCATGGCGGTTCCGATGAAGGGGCAAAGACCCGGAGAGGGGGATAGGTCTTTGCCCGGTCTGGCGCGGCGGGGGACTGGCCAACTACCAGACTGCGGCGTGATCAATGCCGGTAATGAAGAGATGTGCGGCGCAATGCGGCTTTTCAAGGGAACCGAGAATTACAAATCGGTAACGTTGCGGTGATGGCCACGAAGGTGCGAGAGGGCTTGCCGCCGGGCGAAGTTTTCATGGACGGAACGAATGGCCCGCGCTATTCCATTGCCCATGAAAAAAGGCGATCATCTCTTCCTTGTCGACGGTTCCGGCTTCATTTTCCGTGCCTTCCACGCATTGCCGCCACTGACCCGCAAGTCGGATGGTTTGCCGGTGGGCGCGGTCTCCGGCTTCTGCAACATGTTGTGGAAGCTTCTGACCGATGCGCGCGATACCTCGGTCGGCGTGACCCCCAGCCATTTCGCGGTCATCTTCGATTATTCGGCCAAGACCTTCCGCAAGGAGATCTACGATGCCTACAAGGCCAACCGTCAGGCGCCGCCGGAGGAGCTGATCCCGCAATTCGGCCTGATTCGCGAGGCGACCCGGGCCTTCAACCTGCCCTGCATAGAGATCGAGGGCTACGAGGCCGACGATATCATCGCTACCTATGCACGTCAGGCCGAGGCGATCGGCGCGGATGTCACAATCATCTCGTCCGACAAGGACCTGATGCAGCTCGTGACGCCGAACGTCCACATGTATGACAGCATGAAGGACAAGCAGATCGGCATTCCCGACGTTATCGAGAAATGGGGCGTGCCGCCGGAAAAGATGATCGACCTGCAAGCCCTGGTCGGCGATTCGGTCGATAACGTACCCGGTATCCCCGGTATCGGGCCGAAGACGGCCGCCCAGCTTCTGGAGGAGTTCGGCGATCTCGATGCGCTGCTTTCCCGCGCGGGCGAAATCAAGCAGGTGAAGCGGCGCGAGAACATCGTCGCCAATGCAGAGCTTGCCCGGCTCTCCAAGCGGCTGGTGACGCTCTCGACCGACGTGCCGGTGGATATGCCGCTCGATGCTCTGATGCTCGAGGTCCAGAACGGCCCGAAGCTGATCGCCTTTTTGAAGACGATGGAGTTCACCACGCTGACGCGGCGCGTCGCGACGGCGTGCGATTGCGATGCGGACGCGATCGAGCCCGCGGTGGTAAAGGTCGAATGGGGCGAGGCAGCGCGGGGGCCCGATCTCGACGGCGCTGAGGCCGCTCCGGCTGATACGGGCGAAGCGGCGGCTGAGGCACCGGCCAGTCCGCCCAAGGAGCCCGCGGCAAAAGGCGGAGCAGCGACGCCCGAAGGCTTCGCCGCCAGCCGTATCGAGGCTTTCGGCAAGGCCAAGCTCGATCCAAGCTGCTACGTGACGATCCGCGATACGGCGGTTCTCGACGACTGGATCAGGTCAGCACGGGAAACCGGAATCGTCGCCTTCGACACCGAAACCAATTCGCTGGACCCGATGCAGGCGGAACTGGTCGGCTTTTCGCTGGCGGTGGCGGATAACCTGGCCAATCCTTCCGGCCTCGATGTCCGCGCCGCCTATGTCCCGCTTGGCCACAAGACGGGCATCGGCGATCTCTTAGGGGGCGGACTGGCGGAGAACCAGATCCCCATGGCCGAGGCGCTTGCCCGGCTGAAGCCGCTGATGGAAGATCCGTCCGTCCTGAAGGTGGCGCAGAACCTCAAGTTCGACTACCTCATCATGAAGCGTCACGGCATCACGGTCGAAAGCTATGACGACACGATGCTGATGTCCTATGTGCTGGAGGCCGGCAAGGCCAACCACGGGATGGATGCTCTTTCGGAACAGTGGCTGAATCACAAGCCGATCACCTTCAAGGATGTCGCCGGCAGCGGCAAGGCCGGCGTCACCTTCGATCTCGTCGATATCGACAGGGCGACCGCCTATGCCGCCGAAGACGCGGACGTGACGCTGCGGCTCTGGATGGTGCTGAAGCCGCAGCTCGCCGCTATGGGGCTCACCAGCGTCTACGAGCGGCTGGAGCGGCCGATGGTTTCGGTCCTGGCCCGCATGGAAGAACGGGGCATCACGATCGACCGGCAGATACTTTCGCGCCTTTCCGGCGAGTTGGCCCAGAAAGCGGCAGCCTTCGAGGATGAGATCTACCAGCTTGCCGGCGAGCGCTTCACCATCGGTTCGCCGAAACAGCTAGGCGATATCCTATTCGGCAAGATGGGCCTGCCCGGGGGCGCCAAGACCAAGACCGGCCAATGGTCCACATCGGCCAGCGTGTTGGAGGATCTGGCCGCCACAGGCCATGAACTGCCCCGCAAGATCGTCGACTGGCGCCAGCTCACCAAGCTGAAATCCACCTATACGGATGCGCTACCCGGCTATGTGCACCCTGAGACGAAACGGGTCCATACCTGCTATTCGCTGGCTTCTACCACCACCGGGCGCCTCTCCTCGTCGGAGCCGAATCTCCAGAACATTCCGGTTCGAACGGCCGAGGGCCGCAAGATCCGCACGGCCTTCATCTCGCCTCCCGGCCGCAAGCTGGTTTCGGCCGATTACAGCCAGATCGAGCTGCGGGTGCTGGCCCATGTGGCGGATATTCCGCAGCTTCGCCAGGCATTCGCGGACGGAGTGGATATTCACGCCATGACGGCTTCGGAGATGTTTGGCGTTCCGGTGGAAGGCATGCCTGGAGAAGTCCGCCGCCGCGCCAAGGCGATCAATTTCGGCATCATCTACGGCATTTCCGCTTTCGGTCTGGCCAACCAGCTCTCGATCGAGCGTTCCGAGGCGAGCGAGTACATCAAGAAGTATTTTGAGCGCTTTCCAGGCATCCGCGACTACATGGAGAGCACCAAGAATTTCGCGCGCGAAAACGGCTATGTCGAAACCATTTTCGGCCGGCGGGCGCACTATCCGGAGATCCGCTCGTCCAACCCTTCCGTGAGGGCCTTCAACGAACGCGCCTCGATCAACGCACCGATCCAGGGCTCGGCTGCCGATATCATCCGCCGGGCCATGGCGAAGATGGAGCCGGCGCTGGCAAATGCGGGGCTTTCGGCCCGCATGTTGCTGCAGGTGCATGACGAACTGATCTTCGAGGTGGAAGACGAGGAGATCGAGAAGGCAATCCCCGTAATCGTCTCGACCATGGAACAGGCGGCCATGCCCGCGATCGGCATGAAGGTGCCGCTCAAGGTGGATGCGCGTGCAGCCACCAACTGGGACGAGGCGCACTGAGCCGAGCGAACATCGGTGCCACCGGGTTCCGGTGGCACCTCAGACTGAACGGACTGTTGCGGACCGGCAGGCGGAAAGCGCCTCGATCAAGGCCTTGCCGGCGTCTTCCAGCGCGCCGCTGTTGTCGATCGTCACGACGTCGTAATCGCCGATGACGGCGAGCGAGCTGCGCTCGAGCCGTTTCAGGATCTCTTCGCGCGTTTCCCGGCCTCGGGCTTCGAGGCGTGCGGCAAGGACTTCCGGTTTCGCCGTGATATTTACGACGGTGAGGGCCGGGAAGGCGACCTTGAACTTTCCGAGCGCCGAACGCGAGCCGTTGGCGACGAGAAGGCGGCCGCGGGCCACCTCCTCCAGTGTCTCGGCGGGAATGCCGTATTTCAGGCCATGCGCCGCCCAGGAGACCGCAAAACCGCCTGCATTCTCGAGCGTATCGAAATCTTCGTTCGAAACGCCCTCGTGGTCCTCCCCGCCGGCATCGGCGCTGCGGGTGATAACCCGGCGAACAAAGGAGATGTCCCCGCAATCTGCGAAATGCCGGGCGGCATAGGCCATCAGCGTGTCCTTGCCGGCGCCGCTCGGGCCGACGACGACCACCATGCGGCCGCAGGGAAGCGCCGTGGGCAGCACTTGCATCATGCTACCCGCCGGCCTTCACGCCAGACGCCGCGCACCACCGGAACACCGCTGGCGCGGCGCACGCGCACGACATCGGCGCGCAGGCCGACAGCGATGCGGCCGCGATCGTCGAGGCCGACGGTACGGGCCGGAGTGGAGGTGACCATAGCAAGCGCCTTGGGAAGGCTGATGGTTTCCAGTTCGTCCGCCAGGACGAACGGCGCGTGCAGAAGGCTGAGCGGCACGTAATCGGAGGAGAGCACGTCGAGCACGCCCTTTCCGGCGAGATCACGGGCGGCGATATTGCCGGAATGAGACTTGCCGCGCACGATATTGGGGGCGCCCATCAGCACGCTCATGCCAGCCTGGTGGGAGGCCTTGGCGGCCTCGAGGCTGGTCGGGAATTCCGCAAGCCGCACGCCGTTTCCGATGGCCTCGTCCACGTGATCCAGCGTGGCATCGTCATGGCTTGCGACCGTGACGCCGCGCTCGGCGCAGACCTTGGCGATGGTATTGCGGTGGCGCGTGGAATTGCGGGCCGAATCCGCCTGACGACGGGCGACGAAGAGCGCGAAAGCCTCGTCGCTCAAGCCCCGCTTCTTCTGGTAATAGAGGGTGTACTGATCCATGGTCTGGAACTGTCGCTGGCCGGGCGCGTGATCCATGAGCGAGACGAGCCGGACATAGGGATCGTCCTCGAAATCGGCGAAGTGCTCCAGCACGTTGTCGGCCGAGACCTCGCAGCGCAGGTGGATCAGGTGTTCCGCGCGCAGCCGGTCCTCGCGCTCTGCCTCCTGAATGGCGTCCGCCATGGCCCGCATCTCGCCGTGCTCGAAGCCGCCGTCCTCGTCCGCCCCCATCCGCAGGCAGTCGAAAACGGTGGTGATGCCTGAGCTTGCGACCTGAGCATCATGCGCCTGGATGGCGGCGATCGTGTTCCACCGCACGCCGGGACGAGGCGAATAGTGCTGCTCCAGGTGATCGGTATGAAGCTCGACCAGGCCGGGGATGAGGAAGTCGCCCTCGAAATCTTCGCCAGTGCGAGTGGCGCCCCCGGAGATATCGGCAATGAGGCCGTCGCGGATCAGCACGGAGCCGGAGACGATATCGTCTTCGAGCACGATGCGGGCATTGGAAAGGACGAGTTCGGCGCTCATGGGGCGGTCTTCCTGTGTTCTAGGGCGGGGGCAAGCGGTAGCCGGCTATGGATGGTGAAAGGGCCGCCGCGTTCGGTTTCGATGAAGACGGCAAGGCCATCGACAGTGAGTGGCCGGTTGCCGAAGGCGGCAAAGCGCCGGTCGAGTTCCTCGCGCATCGGGCCCGCAAGCTCGGGCTCGACCGGGCCGGTCAGCGTCATGTGGAAGCGGAATTCCTCCATGACATATGGATAGCCCCAGCGGTTGAGATTTTCCCGCTGCGGAGGGGTGAGTTTCTCCGGCTTGCGGCGGGCGATGTCCGCTTGCGAAAGCGGCGCGCGGAAAGGCTCGAACTCCTCCACCACGGCGGCGGCGAAATCCTGGAGCGGCGGATAAAGGCTCGCCGGCACCAGCGCGAAGAAAGGACCGAGCTGGCCGACCACGATCCTCGGGATATCGAAGGCCGGGGTTTCGGCCGCAAATCGCTCCACGGCACCGATAAACTCGGCTTCGCTCACATCATCCTTGAGTTCGAACGGCGCCTTCAGCGTTGCATGGAAGCCGTAGCGTCGCGGATCGGCGGTAAGCCGGGTGATTTCGCCTGCCGGCAGTTCCGTATCATCGGGGGCCGGATATTCGGCGCTGGAAAAGGCATTGCGGCCAAGCCAGCGGCCGGCCGCCTCCGTCAACGGATCGTTTTCGGCGGGCGTGAAGTAGAGAGCGTATCGCAAAGCGGGATTCCGGAATCAGAGGCAGTTGGCGGAGAGCTTAGCTCGTTCCTGCCATGCGGCGAACAGGGCCTGCGCTAAAAGATTTCCATGACAGAATGATGATGGATCGGGCTTGTCAGTGGCTCTTTCTTCCGATGAGGCGGGAACGCAGCGCATTGGAGACGTTGTCGAACACGAAAACGACCAGGAGGATGAGCAGCACCATATAGGCGACCTTGTCCCAATCGGCGTTCGTCTTCATCGATTCGAGCAGCTTGAGGCCGATTCCACCCGCGCCGACGGCGCCGATGACAGTCGCGGAGCGGGTATTCGATTCCCAGAAATACAGCGATTGGGACACGAAGACCGGCAGGACCTGCGGCACGGTGCCGTAACGCTGCACGATGACGGGAGAGGCGCCGACGGATTTTACGCCCTCGCGCTGCTTGTCGTCTGCGTTTTCCAGCGCTTCGGAATAGACTTTGCCGAGCGCGCCCGTGTCGGTGAAGAAGATCGCCGCGATGCCGGGGATCGGTCCGGGGCCGAAGGCGCGGGTGAAGAACAGCGCCCAGATCAGCATGTCGATCGAGCGCAGGAAGTCGAAGAGGCGCTTCATGCCCCAGTTGACCGGGCGGCTTCGCGTAATGTTGCGCGCCGCGATGAAGGCGAGCGGGAAGGCGATCAACGTCGCGAACAGCGTGCCGACAAAGGCCATGACCAGCGTCTGCGTCAGCTTCGAGAAAATGTCGGCATGCTGCCAGCTCGCATTGTTCAGGAAGTTGTCGAGCGCGAGCGACGCGTTGGACTGGTTGGGATCGAGCCGCTCTCCGGAAAGCATCAGCCCGGCGACTTCGGGAAGGCTGCGGCCCCAGAAGGGCGATTGCGTATCGAAGAAGAAATTCGCCCAGCCGAGGAAACGCCGCTGGATATAGACCTGGCTGGAGCGGATTTCCGCCTGGCCCTCGAAACCGAAATAGACCATCACCTTGTTGCCGTCCTGCTCCATCGCCGCCGGTGCGCCGGGCGGGAGGACGGCCTGGTCGGAGGTTATCTCGACCGGGTAGGACCTGCCGTCGAGATGGATGTCGACGCGGGCGGGGGTGACGTCGAGCCGATCACTGCCGCCGAAGGATACGGTGTAGCCACCATCTGGCATGGGCTGCATCCATGGGATGTTCGCCCCTTGCGGATATTGCCCGCGGCTCGTCCACTGCGGCACGACCTCACCGTTCTGGAAGCGCAGGCGCGGCTGGGCGCGCCAGGAATACCAGTCCTGCAGATAGATCGACGCGCGATCCCAGTTGCCGTTCACGAATGTCGGAATGACGTTGAAGAACGCGAAGCAGAAGGCGAGGTAGACGACGACCACCGCGGCAGATATGGCCAGGCCCCAGCGCTGCATCAAGCTGCGGTGGAAGACTTGTGGATAGGTTGCCAGAAGGCGGTCGCGCTCTGCGGCGTTGATGGTCGGAACGGATGACATCAGGCTGCTCCCCGGCCGAATTCGAAGGATTGGTGACCGATCAGCCGGCGGCGTAGCCAGGCGGAGAACTGGTCGACGCAGATGACGGTGATCAGCAGCAGGATAATGATCGCATAGGTCTTGGCCGCATGGTCGCGTCCGATCGACAGGCTGAAGACCTCGCCGATGCCGCCGCCGCCGACCGCGCCGATGATGGTCGAGGCGCGCACGTTGATCTCGGTTCTGAGCAGCGTATAGGAGACGAAGTTCGGCAGCACCTGCGGCAGGATCGCGAACCGCACGCGCTCCACCCAGCTCGCGCCGGCTGCCCGCAGGCCCTCGTCCGGCTTCATGTCGGCATTCTCGACCACTTCGAAGAACAGTTTCCCGAGCGCGCCGACGGTGTGGATCCAGACGGCGATGATCGCCGAGATCGGGCCGATCGACAGGATGGCCGCGAGAAGCCCGGCGACGACGATCTCCGGGAAGGCACGCATGATTTCCATCACGCGGCGGACGAACCACCGCACCGCCCGCGACCCTACCATGTTGGATGCGGCGAAGAAGCAGAGTACGAACGCGCCGCTGGCGCCGAGAATGGTCGAGACGATCGCGATATTGATGGTGATCGCCAGCTGATAGAAGAAATTCGGGATGTAGAAGCTGTCGGTGATCCAGATACGGTCGCTGGTATAGTCGTATTTGATCGATCCGTCCGCATAGGGCGACGGCAGGTCGAACATGGCGCGGAAAATCTCCAGCGGACTGTCCGGCACGAAGCTTTTCATGAAATCGAACAGATAGGGAAGGCGCTCGAAGAATTTGCCGGAATTGGCGTTGTTGGCAAAATCGAGCGAGGCGCCGAGCACGATCAGGAAGACCACGATCGAGACGAGGGTATAGACGCGCCGGGTCCGCACCTGGCTCTGGTAATGGGCGAGGATGGTGCGGGAGCTTCCTGTGAGCCCGCTCAAGTGGTCGGCTCCGGCCGCGTGCGCCATGTGGGCTTCCTTCTTAAACGAGCGGCGGCATCGTCATGATGCCGCCGCAGGAGTGTTCGGGTGAAAGATCAGCCGCCGATGACCGACTTACGGGCGTCGATGATCGTCTGGTAGAAGCTCTGGTCGACCGGTGCCCAATCGACATAGCCGCCGCCCGTGAAGTTGTCGAAGCAGCCTTTGTCCGTCTTCGGCAGTTCGGCGAAATAGGCGGTGACCTTCTTCTGGATGTCGGCCGGCAGCTTCTGGGAAACCATCAGCGGGCCGTTCGGAATGAGCGGCGACTTCCAGACTTCGACGATGTCGTCCATGTCGAGCAGGCCCTTGGAGACCATGATGTGCAGGTTGCCGGAGGTGTAGCCCTGCGACCAGTCGCCGGTGCCGGAGCCGAACGTGGTGCCGACATCGAACTTCTTGTCGAGAACGCCGAGAACGAGGTTTTCATGGCCGCCGCCGAAATCGGTCGAAGCGAAATACTGCTTGACCGGCGCGCCAATGTCCTTGGGCAGCGAGACGTTCGGCACGAGGTAGCCGGAGGTGGAATCCGGATCGGCGAAGCCGAGCTTCTTGCCCTTGGCGTCGGCGAGCGTCTTGATGCCCGAGTCCTTGCGGGCGACCATGATCGAGTAGTAGCCGGTCGAGCCGTCGGCCTGCTTGGTGGTCAGAACCGGGGTGACGGCGTTCGGGTCCTTGAGGTAGATCGAGGCGTAGGAGGAAGCACCCATGACAGCGAGGTCGAGCGTGCCGCCGAGCAGGCCCTGGATGACGCCGTTGTAGTTCGGCGACGGGAAGAGCTGGACTTCCGAGACGCCGGTGGCCTTCACCAGACCGTCCTTCACGCACTCGGTGCGGCGAACCTGGTCGGCTTCGTTTTCACCGCCGTCGAGGCCGATGCGCAGGACTTTGACGTCCTGGGCGTGAGCGGCCTGGCCGGCAACGGCTGCGATGGCGATCGTGGCCATCAGGATCTTGCGGATTGCAGACATGGAAGTCTCCTTTGGTGAAATTTGAGTGGCATCAGTCTTTCGGCCGTCATCCCCTTGATCGGCCAGAAACGGATCAGCGCATGACGGCGGCTTCGGCCAGCCGGCCGGATGGGGCGGCCTGCGCGGCGCGCACCGGCTCCAGGCTCGTCGACGTCATGGTTTCATCGATGCCGGCGCCGTCCTTGTCGGAGCCGTAGATCTCCCGCACCGCGGCGGAAGTGAGCTCGTTCGGCGGACCGTCGAAGACGACGCGGCCGGCGGCCATGCCGATAATGCGCTCGCAATAGCTGCGCGCCGTATCGAGCGTATGCAGGTTGGTGACGACGGTGATGCCTTCGCGCTCGTTGATGCCGCGCAGCGCATCCATGACGATCTTGGCGTTCAGCGGATCGAGAGAGGCGATCGGCTCGTCGGCAAGCACCATCTTGGGTGCCTGCATCAGTGCCCGGGCGATCGCTACGCGTTGCTGCTGGCCGCCGGAAAGCGTGCCGGCCGGCTGCAGCGCCGTCTGCTCGATACCGAGCCGTTCGAGCGCCGCCATCGCCATGACGCGCTCGTCGCGGCTGAATATCTTGAGAAGGCTGAGAGACGTGGAGCGGTGATTGAGACGGCCGAGCAGCACATTCGTCATCACGTCGAGGCGAGGCACCAGGTTGAACTGCTGGAAGATCATCGCGCAGTCGCGCTGCCAGTGGCGCAGCGCAGCCCCCTTGAGGCCGGAGACTTCGACGCTGCCGAAATGAATGGAACCCGAGCTCGGCTCCTGCAGGCGGTTGATCATGCGCAGAAGCGTGGACTTGCCGGCGCCGGAGCGGCCGATGATGCCGACCATCTGGCCCTGGGGAATTTCGACGTTTACGGCGTTGACCGCGATGCGGTCGCCGAAACGGCGGGTGATGTTCCTCAGTTCGAACTTCATGGTCTCTCGCCTGTCCAGCAGTTTCATGAAGTTCGATTAGTCGCCCTTCATGAAGCTTGAATGTCGGTTTTGTTTCAGTCCCGCGACAATCGCGTCACAGTTTTATGACGCGTTCATGCGCCATGTCGGGACAGAAAGTCCTCTGCTGAAAGGGTTCGGAAATCATCGAGCGCATCACGCAATTTCGCATGATCCCAATCCCACCAGGCGAGCCGGTCCATGCGCTCGCCCGCCTCTTTCGTGAAGCGCTGGCGGATCAGTTTCGCGGGCACGCCGCCGACGATCGTGTAGGGAACGACATCCTTCGAGACGACAGCGCCGGCGCCGATCACCGCGCCGTTGCCGACCGTGACGCCCGGCAGGATTGTTGCACCGTGGCCGATCCAGACGTCATGACCGATGACGACACGCTGATCCCGCCGCCATTTGAAGAAATCCTCTTCGTTTTCGGCATCGTCCCAGTAATTGGCGGCGCGATATGTGAAATGATGCAGTGTCGCGCGCCAGGTGGGATGGTTGGTGGCGTTGATGCGCACGGAAGCGGCGATGTTGACGAACTTGCCGATCGTCGCGCACCAGATCGAGCCGTCCTGCATGACGTAGGAATAGTCCCCGATCTCGGCCTCCTCGATGCGGCAGCGCTCGGAGACTTCGGTATAGCGCCCGATCGTGGAGTGCTTCACGCTGGCGCTTTGATGGATCGCTGGCTCAAGCCCGACCTTGACGCTCATGCCGCCACCTTCCGGGGGGAGAATTGCGCCACATCGAGAATCCGGTCGGCGACCGCCTCGCGTACTTCTTCGTCGTGGAAGATGCCGAGGAGTGCAACGCCTGCCTCCTTCTTTTGCCGGATCATCTCTACCACCACGCGGCGGTTGACGGCATCGAGCGAAGCTGTCGGCTCGTCCAGAAGCAGGATCTGGTGAGTTGTTATGAAGCCGCGGGCGATGTTGACGCGCTGCTGCTCGCCGCCGGAAAAGGTCGCGGGCGGCAGTCCCCAGAGTTCCCTGGGCAAATTGAGCCTGGCAAGCAGTTCGGAAGCCTTGTCTTTCGCTTCCGCCGCCTCCACGCCGCGCGCGACAAGAGGTTCCGCCACGACATCCAGGGCCGCCACGCGCGGAACGGTGCGCAGGAACTGGCTGACATAGCCCATGGTGTGCCGGCGTACGTCAAGGATGGCGCGCGGATCGGCGGTGGCGATATCCACGATCCGGTCGCGATGATCGACGAGGATCTGTCCGGCATCGACGGCGTAGTTGCCGTAGAGCATCTTCAGGATCGAGCTCTTGCCGATGCCGGAAGGTCCGCCCAGCACGACGCATTCGCCGCTTGCGACCGAGAAGTTGGCATTGTTGACGACCGGCAGACGGATGCCGTCGCGCAGGTGCATGGTGAAGCTCTTGAAGACTTCGGAGACGACGAGGGGCGTGGCCATCTTTGTTTTCCTCACACCTGAAGGATCGATGAAACGAGCAATTGCGTGTAGGGCTCGCGTGGGTCGTCCAGCACCCGGTCCGTCAGACCGTGCTCGATGACGAAGCCGTCCTTCATCACCATCATCCGGTGGGAGAGGAGGCGGGCGACGGCAAGGTCGTGGGTGACGATGATCGCTGCGAGGCCGAGATCGTTGACCAGGCCGCGAACCAGATCGAGCAGGCGGGCCTGCACCGAGACATCGAGCCCGCCGGTCGGCTCGTCCATGAAGACGAGGCGGGGACTGGTCACGAGATTGCGGGCGATCTGCAGGCGCTGGCGCATGCCGCCGGAGAAGGCGCGAGGCTGATCGTCGATGCGGTCGGTGCCGATCTCGACCCGGGTGAGCCAATCGCTTGCCGTATCTCTTATCTTGCCGTAGTGCCGGTCGCCGACCGCCATCAGCCGCTCGCCGACATTGGCGCCGGCCGAGACCGTCATGCGAAGCCCGTCGGCGGGGTTCTGGTGCACGAAGCCCCAGTCGGTGCGCATCAGGAAGCGGCGTTCGGCCTCTCCCATGTGATAGAGGTCACGGAAATTGCCGTCGCGCATGCGGTATTCGACGCTGCCCGCCGTGGGCATGAGCCGGGTCGAGATACAGTTGAGGAGGGTCGTCTTGCCCGAGCCGGATTCGCCGACGATGGCGAGCACTTCGCCCGGCCAGAGATCGAAGGACACATCCTTGCAGCCGATGCGCTGACCGTAGAACTTCGAAACGGAATTGACCTTGAGGAGCGGTGTGTCGGTCATTCTGCTGCCTCCTGGCTCGGCATCTCGCCGGTATGGCCTTCCTCGCGGCGTTCCTCGCAATGGTCGGTATCGGAACAGACGAACATGCGCCCGCCCTTGTCGTCGAGCACCACCTCGTCGAGATAGACGCCTCTTGCGCCGCAGAGCGCGCAGGGCTGCTCGAACTTCTGGATTTCGAACGGGTGATCCTCGAAATCGAGACTGACCACGTCGGTATAGGGCGGAACCGCATAGATGCGCTTTTCGCGGCCGGCGCCGAAGAGCTGCAGCGCATCGGACATGTGCATCTTCGGATTGTCGAACTTGGGGGTCGGCGACGGGTCCATGACGTAGCGCCCGGCGACCTTCACCGGATAGGCATATGTGGTGGAGATCCGGCCGTTGCGGGCGATATCCTCGTAGAGCTTCACATGCATGAGGCCATATTCCTCAAGCGCATGCATTTTGCGCGTCTCGGTTTCCCGCGGTTCGAGGAAGCGCAGAGGTTCCGGAATCGGCACCTGATAGACCAGCACCTGGCCTTCCCCGAGCTTCTGCTCGGGAATGCGGTGGCGGGTCTGGATGATCGTCGCTTCCTTCGTATGGGTGGTGACCGCGACATTCGCGACCTTCTCGAAGAAGGCTCGGATCGAGACCGCATTCGTCGTGTCGTCGGCGCCCTGATCGATCACCTTCAGGATGTCGTCCGGGCCGATGATGGAAGCGGTCACCTGCACGCCGCCGGTTCCCCAGCCGTAGGGCATCGGCATTTCGCGGGAAGCAAAGGGTACCTGATAGCCCGGAATGGCGATCGCCTTCAGGATCGCCCGACGGATCATGCGCTTCGTCTGCTCGTCCAGATAGGCGAAATTGTAGCTGGCAAGGTCCGTCATTCGGCAGCCTCCTGCATGGGGTTGTCGCCGTTACGGGCGGCTTCGATATCGGCGCGCATCTTGCGCACCAGCGCGAGTTCGGCCTGAAAGTCGACGTAATGCGGCAGCTTCAAGTGCTCCACGAAGCCCGTCGCCTGCACGTTGTCGGAATGGGAGATGACGAATTCCTCATCCTGCGCCGGCGCGGTGATGTCCTCGCCGAACTCTTCCGCCCGCAGCGCGCGATCGACCAGCGACATGCTCATCGCCTTGCGCTCGCTCTGACCGAAGATGAGCCCGTAGCCGCGGGTGAACTGCGGCGGCGCCTTGGCCGAGCCCTTGAACTGGTTGACCATCTGGCATTCGGTGACCTGGATGCGGCCGAGCGAGACGGAAAAGCCGAGTTCGGGAACCTCGATTTCAACTTCCACCTCGCCGATCCGGATTTCCCCGACGAAGGGGTGAGTGCGGCCATAGCCGCGTTGGGTGGAATAGCCGAGCGCCAACAGGAAGCCCTCATCGCCGCGGGCAAGCGACTGCAGACGCAGATCGCGAGGCATGGGGAATTCCATCGGCTCGCGGGTGATATCGCCCGCCTGATGGTCTTCCGGGAACTCACCGTCGGATTCGATCAGGCCCTCATGGGCGAGAATATCGGCGACGCGCATGACGGCATCGCCCGTGGCTTCCCGCCGCTCGGGCTCCTCGACGGGGGTGTCGGCGATCAGCGAGGGGTCGAGCAGGCGGTGGGTATAGTCGAATGTGGGGCCGAGAAGCTGGCCGCCCGGCAGGTCCTTGTAGGTGGCCGAGACGCGCCGCTCCACCAGCATCTTCGCCGTATCGATCGGCACCGAAGTGCCGAAGCGCGGCAGGGTGGTGCGGTAGGCGCGCAGCAGGAAGATCGCTTCGATGAGGTCGCCGCGCGACTGGCGGACGGCGAGTGCGGCGAGCGGCCGGTCGTAGAGGGAGGCCTCCGCCATCACGCGGTCGACCGCAAGGCCGAGCTGTTCGACGATCTGCTCGATGGTGACGGAAGGCAGCGTCCGGTCGCCCCGGCGTCGATCGGCAAGCAGCCGATGGGCGTTTCTGATGGCGGTCTCGCCACCCTTGACGGCAACATACATGGCTTATTCTCCTGCCCGTGAAGCGGCGATCCTGGTCGTGCGCGGCAGGCACAGGCAACGGCTGCCGGCCGTCAGCACCACGTCCACGCCGCGCGGGAAAAGCGCCCGGTTGTCGGCCCAGAGCCGCTGAAAGACTTCCGGCAGCCCGGCAATGGAAACGGTGACCGATTTCTGGATACCGGGTCCTGAAAGCGTGAGGGTCTCGCCGGCGTCGAATTCCGCGACTTCTATGATGATCGTCGTGGAGCGGTCCGGGTATTCCTGCGTGCCGGCCGCAAAGAGCCCGAAAGAGGCGATGGTCGCGCCGGCCTCCACGAAGGCGAAGCGGGCCTCGGCCTTTTCCCGGGTGATCGGCGCGCCGGTGTGGAAGCTGATCCAGTTTGCGGCCGGTGATTTCGCAAGCCCGGCGCTCAGCCATACGGCCGTCTCATGGTCCAGCAGCGTCAGCGCGATGGCGCCGGCGGCCGCGCCGAGCGGCTCCGGCTGCCCCATCGCGTCCTCCACGTGATGGATGCTGCCCGGACGGGCCATGCCGTCCATGAGCTTGCGGAACACGCTTTGGGATTGGAAGACGGGATCGTTGAAGCCGCCGGTCAGAGCTGCGGTCTTTATGTTCATCAGTCCTCTCCCCGTACCATGGTGAAGAAATCGACGCGGGTGGCGGCCGTCTCCTGTGCCTTCCGCTCGTCCTCGGCGGCAAGCCGGGCTTCCGCGGGCGACAGGAGTTCTCTTTCGACGAAATCGCGCGTGCCGGGTTCCTGCCAGAGCGCATCGAAGATGGCGGCGAGCCGGACGGCTTCCTTATTCGTGCCGAGCGCCTGCGCGTGCCCGGCCGTGCCGGAGGCCAGCATCACCGTCGCGCGGGTTATCGTCGCCTCGCCCAGATTGAAGGGATCGCCGCCGCCGCCGATGCGGCCGCGCACCATCACCAGCCCGGTCTCGGGGCCGCGGATAGGCTTCGCCTCGGGTTTTTCGGGAAGGGTTTCCCAGGCTGTTCGAAGCTCGCCGGGTGTCGCGCGCGCGAGCAGGCCGACGGTCCGGCGGCGCTCCGCCTGGTCCGGCCCTGTTTGTTCTGCAATATCCATTGTCAGGTCCTCAAATGTCTATTGATATAGACAACCATACAAGTTACTATACTGGTAACCCGCAAACGTAACAAGCATGTGACATGGACAAGGGACATTCGAACGTTCAACGACAGAACGGGGTGGCGTTGTGGCGGCAGATCGCCGACCGCATCCGCACCTCGATTGCCAATGGCAATTACGACGCGACTGGCAAAGTGCCTCCGGAAGTGGCGCTCGCCGCCGAATTCGGGGTCAATCGCCACACGGTGAGAAGCGCGCTTGCCGCGCTGGCGCAGGAGGGCATTGTCCGCCCCATGCAGGGGCGGGGCACGCTGATCGAACGCAAGGAGCGGTTGACTTTCCCGATCCGCCGGCGAACGCGCTTCATCGAGGGGATCGGAGACCAGGCGCGGGAGAAGGAAGGCCTTCTGCTCCATTCCGCCGAGGAGCCTGCCTCCGCCGAGCTTGCCGCCCGTCTGCAAGTTCCGGAAGGGACATCGGTGATCCGCCTGGAGATTGTGCGCAAGGCCGATGGCCGGGCCGTCGCGCGCTCGACGGCATGGTTTCCGGCCGAAAGGTTTCGGGGATTGGAGCAGGCCTATCGCGACAGCGGCTCCATAACCGCCGCTTTCGGAAAGCTCGGCCTGTCGGACTATCTTCGTGCCACGACCGAGATCACGGCTACCCATGCGGATAGCGGTGATCTTGCCGATCTGGAATTGTCACCGGGGGCAATCGTGCTGGTGACGCGTGCGCTGAACACGGATACCGAAGGCGTGCCGGTGCAATATGCCATCACCCGGTTCGCAGCCGACCGGGTGCAGTTCACGATCGAGAATTGAGGAGTACCCTCGCCCTGAGCGCGCTCAATGCGCGCCGGACATGTCGCCGAGAACTTCCTTGGAGGCCACGGTGGAGTCGGCGTTCAGCCTGTAGACCATGGGCACGCCGGTCGCGAGGTTGAGCTTGAGTATCTCCTCCTTGCTCAGCTTGTCGAGCACCATCACCAGCGAGCGCAGCGAATTGCCGTGCGCGGCGACCAGTACCGTCTCGCCGCGCAGCACGCGGGGCAGGATCTCGGTCAGGTAATAGGGCCAGACGCGCGCGCCCGTGTCGCGCAGGCTCTCGCCGCCGGGCGGCGGAACGTCATAGGATCGGCGCCAGATATGCACCTGCTCCTCGCCCCACTTGGCGCGGGCATCGTCCTTGTTGAGACCGGAGAGATCGCCGTAGTCCCGTTCGTTGAGTGCCTGGTCGCGGATGGTTTCGAGACCGGGCTGGCCGACCTTGTCGAGCACGATCTTCAGCGTGTCCTCGGCGCGCTTCAGCACGGACGTAAACGCGATGTCGAACTTGATGCCGGTATCGGCAAGCGCCTGTCCGCCGGTTTCGGCTTCCTGGATGCCGAGCGGCGTGAGGTCCGGGTCGCGCCAGCCGGTGAACAGGTTCTTGAGGTTCCATTCGCTCTGGCCGTGGCGAACGAGGACGAGGGTACCGCTCATGAAATTCCTCCAGGAAATGTCAGTGGGAGAGCCCGAGAACATCGAGCATGGAATAATAGCCGGGCTTCTTGTCACGCGCCCAGAGAGCCGCCGCAACCGCGCCGCGGGCGAAGATGGAGCGGTCACGCGCGCTGTGCGACAGCGTGACGAGTTCGCCCTCGCCGGCGAGGATGACGGAGTGGTCGCCGACGACGGAGCCGCCGCGCAGCGTCGCAAAGCCGATGGTCCCGGTCTCACGGGCGCCCGTGTGCCCGTCGCGGACCTTGACCGCATGCGCTGGAAGTTCGATCCCGCGCCCCTTGGCGGCCGCTTCGCCCAATAGGAGCGCGGTGCCGGAGGGAGCGTCGACCTTGTGCTTGTGGTGCATCTCGACGACCTCGATATCCCATCCCGCCGCTGGCAGGGCGCGGGCGGCCTGTTCGACCAGCACGCCGAGCAGGTTCACGCCGAGGCTCATATTGCCGGACTTGACGACGCGGGCGTGGCGCGCAGCGGCCTTGATCTTTTCCTCGTCTTCCGCCGAGCAGCCGGTCGTGCCGAGCACGTGCACGATGCGTGCCTGGGCGGCCAGCCCCGCAAAGGCGACGCTTGCCGCCGGCGCGGTGAAATCGAGCACGCCCTCCGCATGCAGGAAGGCGGCCAGCGGATCGCTGGTCACCGGTACGCCGAGCGGGCCAACGCCTGCAAGCTCACCGGCATCCTTGCCGATGAAGGGAGAGCCTTCGCGCTCGATGGCGGCATGCAGGATTGCGCCCTCGGTCTCGTGGATGATGCGGATCAGGGTCTGGCCCATCCGACCGGCGGCGCCGACCACCACGAGTTTCATGTCATTGCCGCTCATGCGTCATCCCGTTCCTGTAACACCTTGTCATGCTCCGGCAAGCTGCCCGGTTCCGGGCGCCTGCAGGTTGTTGAGGCGAGCGTAAAGACCGTCCTTGCGCTTCGCAAGCGTCTCATGCGTGCCTTCCTCCATCACCCGGCCCTCATGCATGACGACGATCTTGTCCGCCTTGACGACGGTCGAGAGCCGGTGCGCGATGACGATCACGGTTCTGCCGGTCATGGCCGTCTCCAGCGCCTTTTGCACGGCGGCTTCCGATTCGTTGTCGAGGGCGGAGGTCGCCTCGTCGAGAAGCAGGATCGGCGCTCTGCGCACCAGCGCGCGGGCGATCGACAGGCGCTGGCGCTGCCCGCCGGACAGCGTCACGCCGTTTTCGCCGACCGGCGTGTCATAGCCCTTGGGCTGGGCGAGGATGAAATCGTGCGCATGCGCCAGCCTCGCGGCTTCCTCGATTTCCGCGTCCGCCGCATCCGGCCGTCCGTAGCGGATATTGTCGCGGATCGTGCCTTCGAAGAGATAGGGCTGCTGGGAGACATAGGCGAGGCTGTGCCTGAGCGAGGTTTTGGTGACGGTCGTGATATCCTGTCCGTCGATCAGGATACGGCCCTCAGTGGGGTCATAGAAGCGGGGTATGAGATTGATGATGGTGGATTTGCCGGCACCCGAAGGGCCGACCAGGGCCGTGGTCTTGCCCCCTTCGGCGACGATATCGACCCCCTTCAAGATCGGATCGCCGTTCGCATAGGCGAAGGCGACACCCTGCAACTCGATCCTAGCATCGGACACCACGAGGTCCTTCGCATCCGGTTGCTCGCGCTGCTGCGGTTGCAGGTCGAGAAGGGCATAGATCATGCGGGCATTCGCGACGGCGCGCTCCATCTGCACCTGCAGTTTTGCGAGCCGTCGTGCCGGATCGTAGGCCATCAGCAGGGCTGTCACGAAGGCGAAGAAAGCTCCAGGGGGGATGTCATGGTAGATGGAGCGAAAGGCGGCATAGGCGAGCACGCCGGAGATCGCCAGCCCTGCGAAGGTCTCGGTCAGCGGCGCGGTGCGCTCCGAAAGCCTCGCTATGCGGTTTGCGCGGCCTTCGGCAGCGGTGATGATGGTGTCCACCTTGCTGTTCAGTTCCCGTTCCATCGTGAAGGCCTTGACGATGGTGATGCCCTGGATCGTCTCCTGCATGGCCCCCAGCACATGGCTGTTGAGATGGACCGCCTCCACCGTCGCCTTGCGCAGTTTCCGGGAAACGATGCGTAGCGAATAGATGAGCGCCGGCGCCACGACGAGAATGATCAGCGAAAGAATGGGGTCCTTGCTGATCATGACGCCGATCAGCGCAATCAGCGAAAGCAGGTCGCGGGCGGTGGAGGTGACGGTAAGATTGAGGACGTCGCGGATGCCGTTGACGTTCTGGCTCACCTGGGCGGCCAGATGAGCCGAGCGAGCCTCGGCGAAAAAGCCGACCGAAAGCGACATCAAATGGGAATAGAGGCGGCGTTGGTAGCGCGCCACGATATTGTTGCCGATCTTCGAAAGCGTAACGGCCTGGCCGTAGGTGGCAAGGCCGCGCAGCACGAAGGCGGCGAGAATGCCGCCGCAGATGGCAACCACCACATCGGCGCGTTTGTTGGCGAAAGCCTCGTTCACCACGGCTTCCATGATCCAGGCGGTGAAGGCGGTCGTTCCGGCGATCACCACCAGGCAGAAGATCGCGAAGGCATAGCCGGGAATATGATCGCGGCCGTTTTCGGCAATGATGCGCTTCAGCACGCTGCTGACGGTGCCGGCATCGATCTGGCGTTTCGTCTTCTTGGTCTCGGCTTTCAAAAAGGCCTTCCCATTCCGGTTTTACCGTCGGGCGCAATATGACGCGCCGGGCGTCTTAGCCCTTCGACGCGGCTTTTGAAAGCGTCGAGGGCGAGAATCGTCCGATCAGCGCCTCCAGCGGCGGCCGTCGGTGGAAATGCCGTAGCTCGAGGGCGCGCGGGCATAGCTTGCAAGGCCTGCGGGTGCTGCGAGCGGATGGGTGACGACATAGGTCGGTATGGTGCGCATCAGTTCGGAATGCGGCGCCTTGTCCTCGAACTGGATACGGAATTCCGGTTTTTTCAGCGCGGTGACGATCTTCTGGGAAATGCCTCCTGCGAGATAGACGCCGCCGCGCGCCATGAAGATTAGAGCCATGTCGCCCGCCAGACGGCCAAGATAGGTGACGAAGAGCTCGATGGTTTCGGCCGCCTGTCGGTCGTCGCCGGAGAGGCCGAGCGCCGTCACGTCGGCGGGAATGGCGAGTTTAGGGTCGATGCCGTCGGCAGCGCAGATCGCGCGGTAGATGTTGACCAGACCGCGCCCGCAGAGGAGCTGCTCGGCGGAAATGCGGCCTTCGATGCGCTCGATATGGGGGAATATCTGGAAATCGCGGTCGGAACGCGGCCCGATATCCACATGCCCGCCCTCGCCGGGCACCGGAAACCAGGTGTGCTGGGCATGCACCAGGCCGGCCACGCCAAGTCCGGTGCCGGGCCCGAGGACGACGCGCGAGGCGAGCTGCGGCTCGCCGCTGTCGCCGATCGGCTCGCGATATTCCGCCGGAAGAGAGGCGACGGCTAGCGCCTGGGCCTCGAAGTCGTTGAGGACCAGCACGTCCTCGAAGCCGAGCTCGCTGATCATGGCCTTCGGGCGCACGATCCAGTCGCAATTGGTCAGATCGATCTCGTCGCCGTCTATCGGTCCGGCGACGGCGAGGATGGCCGATCGCGGCTGCACGGAGGTCGTGTCGAGCACCGTCTTCTGGATCGCCTCGTCTATGGTCGGGAAATCGGCGGTGCGGACATTCGGGAAGTGCCGAGGTTCGGCATAGGCATCCGTCAGGATGGAGAACCGGGCATTGGTGCCGCCGATATCGCCGATCAGGATTGGGAAGGGAAGATTATCGGTCTTCGAAACGTCGGCCATCGGCAAACTCGTGTTGTCTCAGTGGAAATCGATCAGTCGCTCGGCCGTGGCGCGGTTCAGCGCCATGGGAATATCGTAGACTGTGGCGAGCCGGGTCAGCGCCTTCACGTCCACATCGTGGGGAAGAGCGCTCAAAGGATCGATAAAGAAGATGAGTATGTCCACCTCGCCGATGGCGATCATTGCGCCGATCTGCTGGTCACCGCCGAGCGGGCCGCTCTTCAATCGCGTCACCTCGAGTCCCGGACAGGCTTCCTGCACCCGTCCGCCGGTGGTGCCGGTCGCCACGATGCGGAAGCGGGAAAGTGCGGCCTGGTGACGGCGGGCGAATTCCGCCATGTCGTCCTTCTTCTCGTCGTGCGCGATCAGCGCTATGCAGGGCTGGGCGGACATGCGGGGTTCCTCACCGAGAGACGATTTCAATCGTTTGCAGTGGCCTTCTAGCGCGTGCTGCAGCCCTTGGAAAGTGCAAGTGCCGCCGATCGCGTCGGCGACGCCCGGAGAGGCTTCATCGCATCGGCCGCGGCAGCGGAACGGGAACGTTCGCAAGGGCCGCGGGTTCGTCACCGATGATCGCCTCGATGCTTTGCACCGGCGCACTCGGCGGCTGTTCTGAGGAAAAGGCCACGGCATCGGTGCCGAATGTGGCTTCCTCCTCTGGCCGGGCGGGCTCGGCCAGCACGACGGCGCAGGCCTTCGGCAGGTCGGAGAGGACCACCGGCCTCGGCTTGACCGGTTTCTTGTTCGGATCGGGCTTCGGCTTTGCCCAGGGCTCATCGGTGAACCACCAGGCGAGCGACTTGTCGCAGCCGTCCCCCTCCGGGACCGGAGCCTGTGCCTTGCAGCCGACGGCATCCGCCGGGCACTTGATGCGGATGTGGAAATGATAGTCGTGGCCGTAGATCGGGCGCACCTTGCCAAGCGCCGAGCGGTCACCGGTCCAGGTATCGCAGAGCTTTTTCTTGATGGCCGGATTGACGAAGACGCGTTCGACCTGCGGATAGCTGGCCGCCAGCATGATCAGCCTGGCGTGCTGCGGTGTCCAGATCGAAGGATCGACCGTCAGGAATTTGTTCTTCGCAAGCATCGATATCGCCGAGGTGTCCTCACGCTCGCGGTAACTCAGCTTGCGCTGGGGCATCGGCGTCAGCCAGATATCGGCATCGAGGCCGATCTGGTGTGAGGCGTGGCCGGTGAGCATCGGACCGCCGCGCGGCTGGGAAATGTCGCCCAGGAGCAGGCCCGGCCAACCGGCCTTTTCCGTCGCATCGCGCGAGAACTGCTCGATCAGCGCGATCATCTGCGGGTGGCCCCAGCGTCGGTTCCGCGAAAGACGCATCGCCTGCCAGGTTGGTCCGTCGGTCGGGATCGCGACGCCGCCCGCCATGCAGCCCTTGGAATAGAAGCCGAAGGATTGCGCGTCGGACCTGCTCGGCAACTTCATGCCGCCGAACAATTCCTTGGCCGGTTTTCCTTCCTGCGCCACCGATTGCCCCGCGAGACTCCCCGAAAGAAGAACGGCAGCCGCCGCCCGCAAAATGATTTTCGATATCAGGTGCATTGTATTCCGCCGTCCCCGGACAAATCACTTCCCGCCTGTGAATGTATCGTGAAACAGGAATTTGGTGAAACGGAGATCGGCGCAAGGCGATGTTCCGCAATAAAACGGTTGTGAGCGGCCGGCTCCTGTTTTTTGCCTCCTTTTGCCCTATGCTTCGCTGCAACAAACGAAGACGAAGGGGTATGCGGATGGTTTTGCCGGGATTGAAGGCGGGCTTTGCGATCATTCTGGCGATGATATCGGCGGCGCCGGCCGCCCTGGCCCAGGAGCAGCAATGGCGGCATGCCATCGCCATCCTCGACGAGCCCAAGCTGCCTGCGGATTTCAAACAGCTACCCTATGTCAATCCCGAAGCCCCGAAGGGGGGCGAGCTGCGTCTTTCCAGCGAGGGAACCTTCGACAACTTCAATCCCTATATCGATAGAGGCACCCCCGCATCCGGCATCTCCAGCATCTTCGACACGCTTCTGAAGCGTTCGGAAGACGAGGTATTCGGCTCTTACGGGCTTCTGGCGGAGTCGCTCTCCTATCCGGAGGACAGATCGTCGGTGACCTTCCGGCTTCGTCCGGAAGCGAAATGGGCGGATGGCCAGCCGGTAACTCCGGAGGACGTGATCTTCAGCTTCGACAAGGCGAAGGAACACAGTGCGCTCTTCTCGAGCTATTACCGGCATGTGACCGCAGCGGAAAAGACGGGCGACCGCGAGGTGACCTTCCGTTTCGATGAAAAGAACAATAAGGAGCTGCCTTCCATCGTCGGCGATTTCCCGGTGCTGCCGAAGCACTGGTGGGAGGGCAAGGATGCGCAGGGCAAGCAGCGTGATATCTCGCGCACCACGCTCGAGCCCCCCATGGGATCCGGTCCCTACAAGATGGCATCCTTCCAGCCCGGTTCGACCATCCGCTACGAGCTGCGGGATGACTATTGGGGCAAGGATTTGCCCGTCAACATCGGCCAGAACAATTTCAAGGTGATCAGCTACACCTATTTCGCCGATAAGGATGTCGAATTCGAGGCTTTCCGTGCAGGCAACATCGATTACATGCAGGAAAACAGCTCCAGCCGCTGGGCCACCCGCTATGATTTCGCGGCGGTCAAGGAAGGCCGCATCATACGCGAGGAGTTGACCAACCCCTTCCGCGCCACCGGCGTGATGCAGGCTTTCGTGCCGAACATGCGGCGCGACCTCTTCAAGGATGCGCGAGTGCGCGAAGCGCTGAACTACGCCTATGACTTCGAGGATATCAACAAGAACCTCGCCTATGGCGGCTTGAAGCGTGTCGACAGCTTTTTCTGGGGGACGGAGCTTGCGTCCTCCGGCTTGCCTGAGGGTCGCGAACTGGAAATTCTCGAAGGCCTCAAGGATAAGGTCCCGGCGCGGGTCTTCACCACTCCCTATACCAATCCGGTTGGCGGAGATCCGAACAAGGTGCGCGACAATCTGCGCAAGGCTGTCGGGCTCTTCAAGGAGGCGGGATGGGAGCTCAAGGGCAACCGGATGGTGAATGCCAAGACCGGTCAGCCGATGAGCTTCGAAATCCTGCTCAATAGCCCGTCCTTCGAGCGCACCGTCCAGCCATATGTGGCCAGCCTCAAGAAGATCGGCATCGACGCCCGGCTCCGCATAGTCGATTCATCGCAATACATAAATCGCGTCCGCAGCTTCGACTATGACATGATGTATGGCCTATGGGCGCAGACCATGAATCCGGGCAATGAGCAAGTGGACTACTGGGGTTCGGCATCCGTCGACAGGCCCGGCTCGCGCAACTATGCGGGCATCGCCGATCCCGCCGTCGACCAGCTCATCCAGATGATCACCTTTGCGCCCAATCGAGAGGAGCAGGAGGCGGCGATCAGGGCGATGGATCGCGTGCTGCTCGCCAACCATTTCGTCGTTCCGATGTTCTATTCCGGCGAGGTGAAGATCGCTTACTGGAATCAGATCACGCATCCGGAAAGGCTTCCGGAATATGGCATCGGCTTTCCGGACATCTGGTGGTCGAAGAACGCCTCGAACTGACGAGGCTTGCACCCCGCATCCGCACCTGTTCCAAATGGGATCGAATGATTCGGCATCGAAAACGAGGAAAGTGCCTTTTGAACGTCACGCAGATACGCGGTGAAGCAATGCCGGTGACAACGGGCAGGAAGCTCTGATGGGCGCCTATATTCTCCGCCGTCTCCTGCTGATGATCCCGACGATCATCGGCATCATGGCCATCTCGTTCCTTGTCGTGCAGTTCGCGCCGGGCGGCCCGGTCGAGCAGGTGATCGCCCAATTGCAGGGCCAGGATATGGGCGACCGACTTTCGGGCGGCGGCGACATGCTGAGCCAGGGTCTGTCGGGAAGCGAAGGCAGCTATCGCGGCGCCCAGGGGCTCGATCCCGAATTCATCAAGAAGCTCGAGCAGCAATTCGGTTTCGACAAGCCGCCGCTCACCCGCTTTTTCGAAATGATGTGGAATTACATCCGCTTCGATTTCGGCGAAAGCTTCTTCCGCAATACGTCGGTGCTGGACCTCATCATCGACAAGCTTCCGGTCTCGATCTCGCTCGGCTTCTGGATCCTGATCGTCTCCTACCTGATCTCGATCCCGCTCGGCATCCGCAAGGCGGTGAAGGACGGTTCGGCCTTCGACGTCTGGACCTCGGGCATCATCGTGGTGGGCTATGCCGTGCCGAGCTTCCTGTTCGGCATCCTGCTGATCGTGCTGTTTGCCGGCGGCTCCTTCCTGGATTGGTTCCCGCTGCGTGGCCTCGTTTCCGATAATTTCGCCCAGCTCTCCTGGTGGGAAAAGATCATCGATTATTTCTGGCACCTGACGCTGCCGCTGATCGCCCTTTCGCTTTCCGCCTTCGCCACCACGACGCTGCTAACGAAGAACTCCTTCATCGACGAGATCCGCAAGCAATATGTGGTGACGGCGCGCGCCAAGGGGCTGAACGAGCGGCAGGTGCTCTACGGACATGTCTTCCGCAACGCCATGCTGATCGTCATCGCCGGCTTTCCGGGCGCCTTCATCTCGGCCTTCTTCACCGGCTCGCTCCTGATCGAGAACATCTTCTCGCTCGATGGTCTCGGCCGGCTCGGCTATCTCGCGGTCGTCAACCGCGATTATCCGATCGTCTTCGGCACGCTTTATATCTTCTCGCTGATCGGCCTCTTCGTCGGACTGATCTCCGACCTCATCTACACATGGATCGACCCGCGCATCGATTTCGAGCGGAGGGATGTCTGACATGGAGGCGCCCGTCGCAACCTCGGTGAGGGAAACCGCCGCTCCGCCGAAGAAGCCCTGGATTTCGCCGACCAACCGCCGGCGGCTTGCCAATTTCCGCGCCAACAAGCGCGGTTACTGGTCCTTCTGGATCTTCATGGTCCTCTTCGTGCTGAGCCTGTTCGCCGAGTTCATCGCCAATGACCGGCCGATCATCGCCTCCTACAAGGGCGAAATCCTCTATCCGGTATTCGTGGATTATCCGGAGGAGAAGTTCGGCGGCTTCCTTGCCACGACCGACTATCGTTCGGACTTCATCCAACAGGAAATCGATGCCAATGGCTGGATGATCTGGCCGCCGATCCGCTACTCCTACCAGACGGTCAATTCCAACATCCCCCATTCGGCGCCGACACCGCCCTTCTGGCTGATGCCGGAGGGCGACCGCTGCAGCGCCTATCCGGCAGGCGATCAGGACCCGAATTGCATTCTCGGCAACATGAACTGGCTCGGCACCGACGACCAGGCACGCGACGTGCTGGCGCGTACGATCTACGGCTTCCGCGTCTCGGTTCTGTTCGGGCTGGCGCTCACCATCTGCTCGGCGATCATCGGCGTGACGGCCGGTGCCGTGCAGGGCTATTTCGGTGGCTGGACGGACCTTCTCCTGCAGCGGTTCATCGAGATCTGGTCGTCCATGCCGGTACTCTACATCCTGCTGATCATCGCCGCGATCCTGCCGCCCGGTTTCTTCGTGCTGCTCGGCATCATGCTGCTCTTCTCCTGGGTGGGTTTCGTCGGCGTGGTGCGCGCCGAGTTCCTGCGGGCGCGCAATTTCGAATATGTGCGGGCCGCCCGCGCGCTCGGCGTCGGCAACGGGACGATCATGTTCCGCCACCTGCTGCCGAATGCCATGGTGGCGACGCTCACCTTCCTGCCCTTCATCCTGTCCGGCTCGATCGCAACGCTCACCTCGCTGGATTTCTTAGGTTTCGGCATGCCGCCCGGCTCTCCCTCGCTGGGTGAGATGATCGCCCAGGGCAAGAACAATCTGCAGGCGCCCTGGCTCGGGCTTGTGGCTTTCTTCACCATGTCGATCATGCTGTCGCTGCTGATCTTCGTCGGCGAGGCGGTGCGCGATGCCTTCGACCCCAGAAAGACGTTCCGGTGAGCCGATGACAGAACCTCTCCTCTCCGTCCGCGATCTTTCGGTAGCCTTCCATCAAGGTGAAAACACCTCGCTTGCCGTCGACCGCGTTTCATTCGACATCATGCCTGGTGAAGTGATGGCGCTGGTGGGCGAATCCGGCTCGGGCAAGTCGGTGACGGCCAATTCCGTTCTCAAGCTTCTGCCCTATCCGGCGGCGAGCCATCCGTCCGGCGAAATCCTTTTCGGCGGCAAGAACCTCCTGAAAGCTTCGGAAGCGGAACTGCGCCATGTGCGCGGCAACGACATCACCATGATCTTTCAGGAGCCGATGACCTCGCTCAATCCGCTCCATGCGATCGAGAAGCAGATCGGCGAAATCCTCGACCTGCATCAGGGCATCACCGGCGAGGCGGCGCGAACGCGCGTCCTCGAACTCCTGAACCAGGTCGGCATCCGCGAGCCTGAAAAGCGCCTGAAGGCCTATCCGCACGAGCTTTCCGGCGGGCAGCGCCAACGCGTGATGATCGCCATGGCGCTCGCCAACCGCCCGAAGCTGTTGATCGCTGACGAGCCGACGACCGCGCTCGACGTGACCGTGCAGGCACAGATCCTCGATCTTTTGCGCCGTCTCAAGGGCGATCACGGCATGTCCATGCTGTTCATCACCCATGATCTCGGCATCGTGCGGAAATTCGCCGACCGGGTCTGCGTCATGACCAAGGGCAAGATCGTCGAGACCGGCCCCGTGGAGGAGGTTTTCGTCAACCCCAAGCACGAATACACGCGCCATCTGCTGGCTTCCGAACCGCGCGGCGAGCCGCCGCCTGCCAATCCCTCCCGGCCGGTAGTGATGGAAGGCGAGGACATCCGCGTCTGGTTTCCGATCAAGGCGGGGTTCCTGCGCAGGGTGGTCGATCACGTGAAGGCGGTGGACGGCGTCAACCTAAAGCTCAGGGCGGGCGAGACGCTCGGTGTCGTCGGCGAATCGGGTTCCGGGAAGACGACGCTCGGCCTGGCGCTGGCGCGATTGATCTCGTCCGAAGGCAGGATCGCCTTCATCGGCAACGATATCGGCAAATATTCCTTCAAGGAGATGCGCCCTCTGCGTGACCGGCTGCAGGTGGTCTTTCAGGACCCTTACGGCTCACTCTCGCCGCGCATGCCGGTGGGAGATATCATCGCCGAGGGCCTGAAGGTGCACGAGCGCGCGCTTTCCGAGCGGGAGCGGGACGAACGGGTCGCCTGGTCGCTGTCGGAGGTCGGGCTCGATCCCGCGACGCGCTGGCGCTACCCGCATGAATTCTCCGGCGGCCAGCGGCAGCGCATCGCGATCGCCCGAGCCATGGTCCTGAAACCGCGTTTCGTCATGCTCGACGAGCCGACCTCGGCGCTCGACATGACCGTGCAGGCGCAGGTAGTCGATCTCCTGCGGGACCTGCAGAAAAAGCACGATCTCGCTTATCTCTTTATCAGTCACGATCTGAAGGTCGTGAAGGCGCTCGCCAATCATGTCATCGTCATGCGTCTCGGCAAGGTGATGGAGGAGGGGCCGGCCGATGAGATTTTCAAGGCGCCCAAGCAGGAATATACCCGCGCCCTGATGGCGGCGGCCTTCGATCTCGAAGCCGTCGAGAACGGCGGCATACAGCAATAATCGACCAGGTGAACCATGCCCGATAACAGTCCGGTCGTCATCGACCTAAAATTCGATCGTGCCGAAGTAGAGGCCGCGCTGGCCGGGGCATTTCAAGGCAGAGCAGTGCTTCACGCCTCCGATCCGGATGCGGACCTGACGGGAGCACGCTATGCGGTGATCTGGAAGCCTGACCGCAATCTGTTTTCGCGGGCTTCGAATTTGCAGGTCCTCTTCTCCGGCGGTGCCGGGGTCGATCACATTCTCTCGCTGCCGGATTTGCCGGACATCCCGATCGTGCGTTTCGTCGATCACAGCCTGACCACCCGCATGAGCGAATGGGTGGTGCTGCAATGCCTGACGCATCTGAGGCAGGTGCCCACCTATCTGAAGCAGCAGCGTGAGCGCCGCTGGCTCGAACTTCCGCAGCCCGAGGCGTCGGAAGTGACGGTCGGCATCATGGGGCTCGGCGTTCTCGGTCAAGACTCGGCTGCCAAGTTGAAGGCGCTCGGCTTCAACGTCATCGGCTGGTCGCGCAGCAAAAAGGAAGTCGAAGGCATCGAGACCTTCCATGGGGCTGAGCTGGATGCCTTCCTCGCCCGCACGGATATCCTGGTCGGACTGCTGCCGCTGACGCCCGAAACGCGCGGCATCTTCAACGCCTCGGTCTTCTCGAAGCTGCGGCAGGGCGGTACGCTTGGAAAACCCGTATTCCTGAATGCCGGCCGCGGCGGCAGCCAGGTGGAGGCCGACATTCTCCAAGCGCTGGAAAGCGGTGTCCTCGGCGGGGCTTCGCTCGACGTGTTCGAGACCGAGCCTCTGCCGCTGGAAAGCCCCTTCTGGGGCATGGAGAATGTAGTGGTGACACCGCATGCGGCGGCCGCTTCCGATGTGCGGGCGCTGTTCCGCCATGTGGAAGGTCAGATCAGCCGCTTGGAGACGGGCGAGCCGCTGGAATATCTGGTGGACCGGAACACTGGCTACTGATCGGGAACATTCGCCCGTTTCCATTCGTTCCAATGTCGGAGCCGGTAGAAAATCCGGCAGGACAAGGAGCGAGATCATGGACACCAAGGACAGATCGTCGTCCCATCCCCATCCGATCGGCTCTCCGATCGAGGAACCGATGAGCCCGACGGAGGCGCGTCAGGCGCGAACGGGCCGGCCCGTCCTGATCGTGCTGGTGAGCGGCCTGATCCTGGCGTTCATCGCATGGGGCGCCGTGGAATGGTGGGGGCAGACAACCGAGCCGCCCGCGGAGCAGACGGCGACGCCGCCGGCAGGCGACACCACGCCGGCCAATCCGGACGCGCGGCCCCCGAGCACGCCATAGCTGGATGCTATGGACTTCCCGCGCGTTTTTTTCGATAAGTCTGCCCTGGGGCGGTTGCCGCCGCCTCTGGATTATCGATGCTGAGGAGCGTTTCCGCCATGGGGAGCGCAGGCGAGGGCAGGCATGACCAAGACCGATATCGCAACCAGGGTCTACAATCACACCTGGAAGCTCGACCCGATCATCCGCAGCCTGATCGACACGGACTTCTACAAGCTCCTGATGCTGCAGATGATCTGGAAGCTCTATCCGGAGGTCGATGCCACCTTTTCCCTCATTAACCGCACCAAGTCCGTCCGCCTGGCGGAGGAGATCGATGAAGGGGAACTGCGCGAGCAGCTCGATCATGCCCGGGATGTGAGGCTCTCCAAGAAGGAGATGATCTGGCTTGCGGGTAATACCTTTTACGGCCGCAAGCAGATTTTCGAACCGGAATTTCTCAACTGGCTCGCGGATTACCGCCTGCCGGAATACGAGCTCTCCAAACGCGACGGCCAGTACGAGCTGCATTTCCATGGGCGTTGGATGGAAACCACGCTTTGGGAAATCCCGGCGCTCGCCATCATCAACGAGCTGCGCTCGCGGGCAGCAATGCGCTCGCTCGGCCTGTTCACGCTGGACGTGCTTTATGCACGGGCCAAAGCCAAGATGTGGGAGAAGGTCGAGCGTCTGCGCACCCTTCCGGGGTTGAGAATTTCCGATTTCGGCACTCGGCGTCGCCACAGCTTCCTCTGGCAGCGCTGGTGCGTGGAAGCCCTGAAAGAAGGTATAGGTCCCGCCTTCACTGGCACCAGCAACGTGCTGCTCGCCATGGATTCCGATCTCGAGGCGGTGGGCACCAACGCTCATGAACTGCCGATGGTACTGGCCGCGCTTGCCGATAGCGACGAGAAATTGCACGCGGCTCCGTACGAGGTTCTGAAGGATTGGAACCGGCTCTATCACGGCAACCTGCTGATCGTGCTGCCGGATGCCTTCGGAACCGCAGCCTTCCTGCGCGACGCGCCGGATTGGGTGGCCGACTGGACGGGTTTTCGCCCCGACAGCGCTCCGCCGATCGAAGGCGGCGAGAAGATCATCGCCTGGTGGAAGAAGATGGGCCGCGATCCGAAAGACAAGATGCTGATCTTCTCCGACGGCCTGGACGTGGATGCCATCATCGACACGTACAAGCATTTCGAGGGCCGTGTGCGGATGAGCTTCGGCTGGGGCACCAATCTCACCAACGATTTTGCCGGTTGCGCTCCTCTGGAGATCGATGGGCTGAAACCGATCTCGATCGTCTGCAAGGTCAGCAGCGCCAATGGCCGTCCGGCAGTCAAGCTTTCGGACAATCCGCAGAAGGCGACGGGCGATCCTAAGGAAGTCGAGCGCTACCTGAAATTCTTCGGGCAGGAAGATCGGGTGGATCAGGCGGTTTTCGTCTGACGGTCGATCGAGTGAAGAGCGGAACAGACCCCGCGTGAGCGGAGCCTGCTCGATTTTCATGGTTTATTCGATGATCTGAACGACCGTGTGAGTTCTCGGATCGACGATGACGCGCTGGTCGTTCACCACCGCATAAGCATAGTCGGTGTGGTCCGGTACCGGGGTCAGCACCACCGTCTCGGGTATGGGCTTGCCGACGACGATCGGCTGCTCCACAACGACGCTGGCGCTCGGCGCCGGCTGCTGTTCCACATAGGTGATGACTTCACGCGGCGGCGGATCGATCACCGTGCCGGCTGCGGCACCAACGATGCCGCCGACTGCGGCGCCAACGGGACCACCGACGATCGCGCCCGTCACGGCACCCCCGGCCGCACCCGTAACGGTGCTTTCCTGGGCAAGTGCGCTCGAGCCAAGTGAAGTAATGGCGATGGCTCCAACGGCAAGAATTATGTTTCTCATAGGTCTTCTCCTCTGATTGAACCTATGATGGGCTAACCCGCCGCCGGCAAACCGGTTCCGGGCTCCGGTTCACCTTGTGTTTTTGCGTGAAATGCTGTGCGATTGGGAAAATGGAGCGCTCAATAGAATTTGAGTACCACTCCGAAAAATCTTGATGTCACTTGGGTCAGGAGAACAATACTGGCAAATCCCGAGCGTGAACTTCCGGCCCACGCCGTGATTTCCATGCGCCCGAACCGACATCTCGAACCTATGTCTTGCCGAAGCCGGCGAGTGACCAAGATCATAGGCAGAGCATTTGCCCCGAGGGGACTTGGAGATGAACAAGAAGACGCAGTTTCACGTCTGGTATTGGGTCGCGGCGTTTTTCGCCCTGATGCTGTTCCAGTATTTCTTCGCCACGACCCAGCAGGTCGCGCAGATCCCCTATAGCCAGTTCGAGACGGATCTGCAGGCCGGAAAAATCGCGGAAGTCTCCGTCTCCGACAGGTTCATCCAGGGGCGTTATCGGGAGCCGCAGAACGAGCGGCCCTATTTCGTGACGACCCGGGTGGAGCAGGATCTTGCCCAGCAGCTCCAGCAGCATGGCGTGGTTGTGACAGGCCAGATCGAAAGCACTTTTCTGCGCGATATCCTGTCCTGGGTCATTCCGGTGGCGCTCTTCATCGGTGTGTGGATGTTCATGCTGCGGCGGATGGCCGGCGGTCCGGGCGGCGGCCTGATGCAGATCGGCAAGAGCCGCGCCAAGATCTATGTCGAATCCGATACCGGCGTGCGGTTCGAGGATGTCGCCGGCGTGGACGAGGCCAAGGACGAGCTGAAGGAGATCGTTGATTTTTTGAAGGACCCCAAGGGTTACGGCCGGCTTGGCGGGCGCATGCCGAAAGGAGTGCTTCTCGTCGGTCCGCCCGGCACCGGCAAGACCCTGCTCGCCAAAGCCGTCGCCGGCGAGGCCAAGGTGCCGTTCTTCTCGATATCCGGCTCCGAGTTCGTGGAAATGTTCGTAGGTGTCGGCGCAGCGCGGGTCCGCGATCTCTTCGAGCAGGCGCGTGCCAAGGCGCCCGCCATCATCTTCATAGACGAGCTCGACGCGCTCGGCCGCGCCCGCGGCATCGGCCCCATGGCGGGTGGTCACGACGAGAAGGAGCAGACCCTCAACCAGCTTCTTGTCGAGTTGGACGGGTTCGATTCCTCGACCGGTCTAGTGCTGCTCGCCGCCACCAACCGGCCGGAAATCCTCGACCCCGCTTTGCTGCGGGCTGGCCGCTTCGACCGCCAGGTGCTGGTGGACCGACCGGACAAGCCCGGTCGCATCCAGATACTGAGCGTTCACCTCAAGAAAGCGAAGCTCGCTCCGGAAGTCGACGTGGAGCAGATCGCCTCGCTAACGCCGGGCTTCACCGGCGCCGATCTCGCCAATCTGGTCAACGAGGCGACGCTGCTTGCCACCCGGCGCAAGGCGGAGGCGGTCACCATGGAGGATTTCAACAACGCGATCGAGCGCATCGTGGCGGGGCTGGAAAAGCGCAACCGGCTCCTCAACCCGAAAGAGCGGGAGATCGTCGCCTATCACGAGATGGGCCATGCGCTCGTCGCCATGGCATTGCCAGGGGTCGATCCGGTGCACAAGGTCTCGATCATCCCGCGCGGCATCGGTGCGCTCGGCTATACCATCCAGCGGCCGACCGAGGACCGGTTCCTGATGACCCGCGAGGAATTGGAGAACAAGATGGCGGTCCTGCTCGGCGGACGGGCGGCCGAATGGATCGTCTACAAGCATCTATCGACGGGGGCTGCCGACGACCTCATCAAGGTCACCGATATCGCCCGCGCCATGGTGACCCGCTACGGCATGACCGAAAAGCTCGGGCATGTGGCGTTGGAGAAGGACCGGCGCTCCTATCTTTCCACTGACCAGCCCTATTACGGGCCGCAGGAGCAAGAATATTCCGACGAGACCGCCACGACGGTCGATGAGGAGGTCCGTCGCATCGTCGACGGAACCTTCGACCGCACTGTGGCTCTGCTCGAGGAACGCAGGGACGTGCTGGAACGGGTGGCACGCCTCCTCCTGGAGAAGGAGACGCTGGACGAGGACGAGCTTCGCGCCGCCGTCGCCGGCGAGAGGAGCAGGGAACTCGAATACAAGTAAGCCACGATGGCTTGGAGGTGGGGCCGAGTGCGCCTCATGAAAGCGCACGAACCGAGCCCGCCGGCATCAAGCGCAGCGTCAGTCCCCAGAAAGCGAGCGTCAATCCGCTGATGCCGGCGCCGAGCAGGCAGACGCCTGTCCATCCGCCATGCGCATAGGCAAGTGTGGACGACGATGATCCGATGGCGCTGCCGATCGAATAGAAGACCATGTAGCCGGCTGTCAGCCGGCTCTGCGCTTCCGGCCGTACGCGATAGATCATGGCTTGGTTGGTCACATGCACCGCCTGCAAGCCGAAATCGATGACGATGACGCCGAGCATAAGCCACAGGAGCGAATGGGGAAGCAGTGAAATGGGTAGCCATGCGGCAAGCATGAGCGCAAGGGCCATGCCCGTGACGCGTTGGCCGAAGCCGCGATCCGCCCAGCGGCCTGCTCTCGTCGCTCCGATTGCTCCCGCCGCGCCCGCGAGTCCGAAAAGACCGATCGCGGTATGCGATAGCGAGAACGGAGGCGCACTCAGCGGCAATACCAGCGGCGTCAGCAAGGTGGTGATATTGGCGAAGATCAGCATGGCGATGATCCCGCGGATCCGCAGCACCGGTTCGGTCGCGAGAAGGTTGAAGAGCGAGCCGATGAGACGTGGGTAGGACATCGGCTCGACGGGTTTCGCCTGTCGCGGCAGCAGTTTGTAGAGCACAGCCACGATAACGAGTGTCAGAAAGGCGGAAACGAGATAGACCGTCCGCCAGCCTGAAAGGTCGGTGAGGGCGCCGGCGACGGTGCGGGCAAGCAATATGCCGAGCACGATGCCGCCCGTGACGGCTCCGACCACATTACCGCGTTCGCTCGGTCGGGCAAGGGTGGCCGCATAGGCGACGAAGGCCTGCGTCAGGACCGCAAGGAACCCCATAATGGCCATGGAAACCAACAGCATGGGGCCGGTGAAGGAAAAACTTATGGAGAGCAGCGCAAGGACCGAGAGAAGCGACTGCACGATCACGAGCTTGCGGCGATCGACGAGATCGCCGATCGGGACAAGCAGGATCAGCCCCAATCCGTAGCCGATCTGTGTTGCTGCGACGATGAGGCCTGCATGCGCGCGGGATAAGCCGAGATCGTCGGCCATCACATCGAGCATCGGATGGGCGAAATAGGCGTTGGCAACCGCCAGACCGCTCGCCACGGCGAAGAGCAATGTCAGGCCCGGTGAAAGGGATCGGTCCTTCTGGTTACTAGCAAGCGGCTTGCCGTCTTGATCATGAACCGGCGTTTCCGGGCTGTATATCTCGCCGCTGGCAGCAGTCGGTTTCTCTTCGCTATCGAGTCGCATGGTTCTTCCTTGAATGGTTTAATAATGAAACCATTTGATCGATAGCAGTTTGGTTTTATAATGCAACCGTCATCACGATGGTGTGAAAGGAGGCCCATGGTCAGGCGCAAGAGTTTCGGCGGGGATTATTGCCCGAGCGCGCGGTCATTGGATGTGATCGGCGACTGGTGGTCCCTGCTGATCGTCCGCGATGCCTTCGACGGGCTGACGCGTTTCGGCGAATTCCAGAAGAGCCTGGGCATTGCCAAGAACATTCTTGCCCAACGGTTGCGCACGCTGGTCGAGCGCGGCATTCTGATACCGGTTGCGCCCGCTGACGGCGGGGCTCATCAGGAATATCATCTGACCGACAAGGGGCGCGACCTGTTTCCGGTGATGGTTGCGTTGCGCCAATGGGGGGAGCGCTATTTGTTCGCGCCGGGCGAGGTTCACTCGACGCTGGTCGATCGCGAAACCGGAAAGCCCATCCGGCTTGATATTCTGACCCATGACGGAAAGCCGATCGGCCCCGGCAGAGCCGTCATCGTTCCTCCGTCGGAGACAGAGGACTAAGGGACGCGATTAGCCACAAAACAGCAATGCTTTGGAAAATCCAAGGGAATGGCGGACAGAGAGGGATTCGAACCCTCGATACGCTTTCACGTATACACGCGTTCCAGGCGTGCGCCTTCAACCACTCGGCCACCTGTCCTTTGGAAAAGGGCTGCGCACCAAAGGCATGCAGCGGTCGGGCGGGATATATACCGATCCCTTTCCAAGGATCAACCCGAATCTGAAGGATTTTTGACAGCCGCTTGCGAAACCTGGCCGCTTTCGTTGCCAAGCATGCGTGGCGGCGTTATTTCTTCATATATTCGCGCGCAATTCCAGGCAGTTGCGGATGGTTGACATGACGACAAGGAGCCGTCCCATGCGAAGCTTTGTCCATTTCCTGAGCCTTTTGGCGCTGATGGCCGCGGTTGCCGCGGGCACTCTGGATTCGATCCGCTCGGTTTCCGCCTCCTCGGTCGTGGTGACGAGCCTTGGCAACGCCTGGCTGAATTTGAGCCCGGAAAGCCTGGTGGTGGCGGAAATGCAGGCCAATACCTATATATCCCCCGATATCTGGCGGTCGTTCGTGGCGCCTGTTCTGGCACAGCCGGCATTTGCCGTCTTTCTGGCGCTGGCCCTTATTTTCTGGATGATCGGCTATCGCAGGCCGCGGTTCGCCGGGCGGTTTTCCGCCTGAACTATCGGCGGTCGAGCTTGGAGGAAAAGATGTTCGTAATCGATATGCTCAGCAAGAAGACGGTCATGCCGACGGCTGAAACCGCGCTGCCGGGACGGGCGGCGCCGATCCCGACCTCGGAACACCATTTCGTCAATGGCCGCTCCCTCAAGGGCCCCTATCGGGAGGGGTCGGAAGTGGCCTATTTCGGCATGGGTTGCTTCTGGGGCGCAGAGCGGCTGTTCTGGAAGATCCCCGGCGTCCACGTCACGGCCGTGGGCTATTCCGGCGGGCTCACGCCGAACCCGACCTATCATGAGACTACCACCGGCCTCACCGGCCATGCCGAGATCGTGAAGGTCGTCTTCGATCCGAAGGAAGTCAGCTACGGGCAGTTGCTGAAGGTCTTCTTCGAGGAGCACGATCCGACTCAAGGCATGCGCCAGGGCAATGACATCGGCACCACCTACCGTTCCGCCATCTATACCACGACGTCGGAGCAGGAGGCCGAGGCGAGGGCCGCGCTCGACGCCTTTCAGACGGCGCTGGACGCGTCTGGCCGGAGCCTGCGTATAACCACGGAGATCGCCCCAGTCGGGGAGTTCTACTATGCCGAGGATTATCACCAGCAATATCTCGCCAAGAATCCCGGCGGCTATTGCGGTCTCAAGGGAACCGGCGTCTCTTGCCCGGTGGGTTGAAAGACGAGCGACGAAAATGTACTTCGAAGCCGCGGATTTAATCAGTCCCGCGGCTTTTTTGTTGAAGTTTTGAGCAGGATGATCGTTTTTTACCAACTGAAAAAAATCTGGTGAAATTTTCCAGAACCCATGCAAGAGTGCGCAAAGCCAAGCCTTCGAAGAGGGGCGGTAGCCGCAAAATACCCGGTCAACGGGCTTGCGGGAGGACCTAACAGTTAAAAAAACAGGGCTGCACGATGAAGAAAACCCTACTCAGTCTTTTTGCCTTGGCCGCAATGTCGGCGACCGCGTTTGCCGCGGAAGTTCAGCCGGCGCTGGTCTATGGCACGGGCGGCAAATTCGACAAATCCTTCAACGAAGCGGCTCATGCCGGCGCCGAGAAGTTCAAGGCGGAAACCGGCATCGACTATCGTGATTTCGAGCCGACCAGCGACACGCAGGGCGAGCAGGCGATTCGCAACTTCGCGAGCCGCGGCTTCAACCCGGTCGTCGCCGTCTCCTTCGCCTGGACTTCGGCGATGGAAAAGGTCGCGGCAGAGTATCCGGATACCAAATTCGTCATCGTCGATTCGGTGGTCGATCTGCCGAACGTCCGCTCCGTCGTCTACAAGGAAGAGGAAGGCTCCTATCTGGTCGGCCTGCTCGCCGGCATGGCGTCCAAGACCGGCAAGTTCGGCTTCGTCGGCGGCATGGATATCCCGCTGATCCGCAAGTTCGCCTGTGGCTACGTGCAGGGCGTGAAAGCCGCCAAGGCCGACGCGCAGATTTTCCAGAACATGGTCGGCACCACGGGTGCGGCCTGGAACGATCCGGTGCGTGCGGGTGAGCTCACCAAGAACCAGATCGATCAGGGCGCCGACGTGATCTACGCGGCAGCTGGTGCAAGTGGCCTCGGCGTGCTGCAGACCGCCGCCGACAACGGCAAGTTCTCGATCGGCGTGGATTCCAACCAGAACCACCTGCATCCCGGCAAGGTGCTGACCTCCATGGTCAAGCGCGTCGATCTCGCCGTCTATAATGCCTACAAGGATACCCAGGGCGACAAGTTCACGCCCGGCGTCCAGGCGCTCGGGATCAAGGAAGACGGCGTCTCGGCGGCGATCGACGACAACAACAAGTCGCTGATCACGGCCGAGATGCAGGCTGCGGTCGACAAGGCCAAGGCCGACATCGTCGCCGGCACGGTCAAGGTGCACGACTACATGTCGGATAATTCCTGCCCGAATTAAGGCCTGCTTTAAGGGGCGCATGGTGAATCTGAATCGCCATGCGCCCTTTTTCATATGCGGAAAGGCGGATCATTGAGCCTCGGACCTTCCAAGGAGCCAGCTATCGAGCTTGTCGGCATCGACAAGAAATTCGGCGCTGTGCACGCCAACAAGAACATCAATCTGACGGTGGCCAAGGGTTCGATCCACGGCATCATCGGCGAGAATGGGGCCGGCAAATCGACGCTGATGTCGATCCTCTACGGCTTTTATCATGCCGATGAGGGCGAGATCCGCATCTTCGGCAAGCCGGTCGCGATCCGCGACAGCCAAGCGGCGATCGCCGCCGGCATAGGCATGGTCCATCAGCACTTCATGCTGGTGGAGAATTTCACCGTGCTGGAAAATGTCATGCTCGGCGCCGAGAGCGGCCAGCTTCTGGCGAAGGGAGTCGCAAGCGCCCGCAAGGAGCTGAAGCGGCTGGAGGACGATTACGGCCTCGAGGTCGATCCGGATGCGGTGATCGAGGAACTGCCGGTCGGCCGGCAGCAGCGGGTGGAAATCCTGAAGGCGCTCTATCGGGGCGCCGAAATCCTCATTCTCGACGAGCCGACCGGCGTGTTGACCCCGGCGGAAGCCGATCATCTCTTCAAGGTCCTGCGCGTGCTGCGCGACCAGGGCAAGACGATCATTCTCATCACCCACAAGCTGCGCGAAATCATGGCGATCACCGACACGGTCTCCGTCATGCGCCGAGGCGAGATGGTGGCGACCCGCAAGACGGCCGAAACCACGGTCGAGGAACTGGCCGAGCTGATGGTCGGCCGCCGCGTGCTGCTGCGCGTGGAAAAGGGTGAAGCCAAGCCCGGCCCGGTCCTGCTCTCCGTCCGTAACCTGACGGTGAAGGACAGCCGCGGCGTCACCATGGTCGATGACGTCTCCTTCGATGTGCGGGCGGGCGAGATCGTCGGCATCGCTGGCGTGGCCGGCAACGGCCAGTCCGAGCTTCTCGAGGCGATCGCCGGCATCCGCAAGCCGACGTCCGGTGAAATCTTCATCGACGGTCAGCCGGCGGCCAATGTGGATCCGGCGCGCCTGCGCGATCTGGGGCTTGCCCATATCCCGGAAGACCGACACCACATGGGCCTGGTGCTGAAGTTCGAGGAATATGAGAATTCGATCCTCGGCTATCACCGAAACGAGCAATACGGCAAAGGCGCGTTGCTCGATCTGGAGGCGATTCGCAAGGATGCCGAGGAGAAGATCGCCAAATACGATATCCGCCCCCCGAACCCTCGGCTCAAGACCGCGAATTTCTCCGGCGGCAACCAGCAGAAGATCGTCGTGGCGCGAGAGATAGAGCGCGATCCGAAAATGTTGATAATCGGCCAGCCCACGCGCGGCGTCGATATCGGCGCGATCGAGTTCATCCACCGCCGCATCATCGAGATGCGTGATGCCGGCAAGGCGATCCTTCTCGTTTCGGTGGAACTCGATGAGGTCAGGTCGCTCTCCGACCGCATCCTGGTTATGTTTGCCGGAAAGATCGTGGGAGAGAAGGAAGCGGATGCGGGCGAGCAGACGCTCGGGCTGATGATGGCGGGTATCGCGGCGTGATGCGACAGGGACGTGAGGGTTCTGGTTTGGAGTATGGAATGCGTGCAGGGGGCATGGTGAAGGACCGCATGATTGCGGGGACGGCGGATTTTCGATGAGCACGGCCTCCGTTCCGCTCCCGGCGTGGATTTCCTATGGGGTGATCCCGCTTATCAATCTCATGCTCGCTTTCTTCTTCTCCGGTCTTGTCATCTGGTCGATCGGCGAAAATCCGTTCGAAGCGCTGAAGTTCCTCGTGCAGGGCGCGCTCGGCCGCGGGGATGCCATTGGTTTCACGCTGTTCTATGCGACGAGCTTCATCTTCACGGGCCTTTCGGTGGCCGTCGCCTTCCATGCCGGCCTCTTCAACATCGGCTCGGAAGGGCAGGCCTATATCGGCGGGCTGGGTGCGGCGCTCGTAGCGCTTGCGCTCGATCGTTATGTGCCGTGGTACGTGACCATGCCGTTCGCCATCGCCGGCGCGGCGATCTTCGGCGCGGCCTGGGCGTTCATTCCGGCCTGGCTGCAGGCCAAGCGCGGCAGCCATATCGTCATCACGACGATCATGTTCAATTTCATCGCTGCGGCGCTGATGGTCTATCTGCTCGTCAACGTCTTCATCGTGCCGGGCAAGATGGCGCCGGAAACCCGCACTTTTCTGCCGGGCGGGCAGTTGCCCAAGCTCGACTGGCTGATGGCGCTGTTCGGGCTGAGGCTTGGACCGGCGCCGTTCAACGTCTCCTTCGTCATAGCGCTCGTCATGTGCTTCCTCGTCTGGGTGCTGATCTGGCGAACGAAGCTCGGCTAT
Organism: Rhizobium moroccans; assembly: GCF_057559155.1. Lineage (NCBI taxonomy): Bacteria > Pseudomonadati > Pseudomonadota > Alphaproteobacteria > Hyphomicrobiales > Rhizobiaceae > Rhizobium > Rhizobium moroccans. The sequence goes on from NZ_JBHFJG010000006.1 coordinate 46,118, forward strand.
GAAATGCGTACGCTGGGCATCAGCCCGACTGCCGCCGTCTATGCCGGCGTTCCCTATGTCCGCACGGTCATCGTGGCCATGCTGATTTCCGGAGCGCTCGCTGGCATGATGGCGCTCAACGTGGTGATGGGCGCTTCCGCGCGTCTGCAGGTGGAATTCGTGGCGGGCGCCGGCTTCGTCGGCATCGCGGTATCGTTGATGGGCCGCAGCCATCCCGTCGGCATTCTTTTCGCCGCGTTGCTTTTCGGCATTCTCTATCAGGGCGGCGCCGATCTTTCCTTCGAGATGCCGAACATCACCCGCGACATGATTGTGGTCATCCAGGGTCTCGTGATCCTTTTCGCCGGCGCGCTGGAATACATGCTGCGCCCAGCCATGGTGCGGCTCTACCAGCAGTTCACGGGGAAATGAGGCCATGGAATTCTTCGATATCCTCGTCAGCATCCTCGGTTCGGCTGTCCGGCTCTCCATCCCGCTGCTCTTCACTGCACTTGCGGGGCTATTTTCCGAGCGCGCCGGGATCTTCGACATCGGGCTCGAAGGCAAGATGCTCGCCTCCGCCTTCGCCTCCGCCTGCGTCGCCTATGTGACGGGCAATGCCTGGCTCGGCCTTCTTGCCGGCATCGCCGTATCGATCGCATTTTCGCTGATCCATGGTTTTGCCTCGATCACCAACCGCGGCAACCAGATCGTTTCCGGCGTGGCGTTGAATTTCGTGGCCGCCGGTCTCACCATCGTGCTCGGCCAGGCCTGGTTCGGCCAGGGTGGGCGCACGCCGCAGGTGCCGGGCGAGGGGCGTTTCGCACCGATCATCCTGCCCGGCGTCGATGCCATGCGGGAGGTGCCGTTCATCGGCCCGCTCTATGCCAACGTCATTTCCGGCAACAATATCCTCACCTACGTCGCCTTCCTCATGGTGCCGCTCTCCTGGTGGGTTCTCTATCGTACCCGTTTCGGCCTGCGTCTGCGCGCTGTCGGCGAGAATCCGGGCGCGGTGGATACGGCCGGTATTTCGGTGCCGTGGATGCGCTATCGCGCGGTCATCCTCGCGGGTTTCCTATGCGGCTTTGCGGGCACCTATCTGGCGGTTGCGCAATCGGCCGCCTTCATCAACAATATGTCGGCCGGCAAGGGCTATATCGCGCTCGCGGCGCTGATCTTCGCCAAATGGCGTCCGGTGCCGGTTATGTTCGCCTGCCTGCTCTTCGGCTTCCTGGATGCGGTCGCCAATTTCATGCAGGGCAAGGTGGTGCCGGGGATCGGCGAAGTGCCGGTGCAGATCTTCCAGGCGCTGCCCTATGTGCTCACCTGTATTCTGCTCGCCGGCTTCATCGGCATCGCCCGCCCCCCGAAGGCCGGCGGGGTGCCTTACACGAAGGAGCGCTGACTTATGGCCCACGATCTTTTCGAAGCCGCGCGCGACGCCATGGCAAAGGCCTATGCGCCCTATTCGAAGTTCCCGGTGGGAGCGGCGATCCGGGCGGATGACGGCAAGGTCTATGTGGGCGCCAACATCGAGAACCTCTCCTTCCCGCAAGGCTGGTGCGCCGAGCCCACGGCGATCGGTGCCATGATCATGGGTGGGGGAAGGAAGATCGTGGAGCTCGCGGTGATCGCCGAGAAGCTGCCGCTCTGCACGCCCTGCGGCGGTTGCCGCCAGAAGATTTCCGAGTTCGCCTCCGCCGATACTCGCATCTATCTCTGCGATGATCTGGGCGTGCAGAAGACGGCAACCATGGCGGAACTGTTACCCTACGCCTTCGAAACGGATGTCATCGGATGAAGGACGTCATCGATCTTCTCGTGGAAAGATTGAACGGGCTTGTGCCGCGCCATGCCGTGGTGCTCGGTTCCGGCCTCGGCTCGCTGGTCGAGGACGTGGCCCAGCCGGTGCGCATTTCCTATTCCGAACTCTCCGGCTTTCCCGTGAGCGGGGTCACCGGCCATGCGGGCGAACTGGTTGCCGGGCGCCTCGGAGGCGAGCCCGTCATCATGCTGTCCGGCCGCGCCCATTACTACGAGAAGGGAGACGCCAAGGCGATGCGTTTCCCGATCGAGGTCCTGAAGGGCCTCGGTGTGCAGGCGCTGATCCTCACCAATTCGGCGGGATCGCTGCGGCAGGATATGCCGCCGGGCTCGGTCATGCAGATTACCGATCACATAAACCATTCCGGTATGAACCCGCTGATCGGCGAGGAAGGCGACCGTCGCTTCGTCGGCATGACGAATGCCTATGACGAGGAGCTGGCGATGGATATGCGCAATGCCGCGATCCGTTGCGGCGTGCCGCTGCTTTCCGGCGTCTATATGTGGTTTTCCGGCCCGAGCTTCGAAACCCCGGCAGAGATCCGCATGGCCCGCACACTAGGAGCGGATGCGGTCGGCATGTCGACGGTGCCGGAAGTCATCCTGGCGCGCTATTTCGGGCTCCGGGTCGCGGCGGCCTCCGTCGTCACCAATTATGCCGCCGGAATGACGGGGGCCGAACTCTCCCACGAGGAGACGAAGGACATGGCGCCGGTCGGTGGCCGGCGCTTGGCCGCGATCCTGAAAGAAATGCTGTCGGCAAAAGCCTAGGGATATCAGCCGCGAAGCCGAAGGAGGGGAGAATAAGCCCTTCTCCTTCGCCGATGCGGGTTGCTTCTAATCGTTTGAACGATAAATTATGCCGCTCGATCGTGGCGCCCGAGATCAACGCGTCGCGGCAATTCCGTAAATTGCGCCCGACTCTGCTCTGACGGTTCGTCCGGGTCGCGCGCCGGCCGGGGAGGTAGGTACGATGGAGATCAACACGCCGCGCGAGGCCGCGAGTTTTGCGCTCTCGCTTCTCGATCTCACCAACCTGCGTGACGACTGCGATGAGGCAGCGATCGAGAAACTATGCCTCCGTGCCCAGACGCCCTATGGCAACACGGCCGCGATCTGCATCTGGCCGCGCTTCGTTGCCCATGCTCGGAAAGTCCTCGGAGCCGGCCATCCGGTTCGCATCGCGACGGTGGTGAATTTCCCTTCCGGCGACCTTCCCGTGGAAACAGTCGTGGAAGAAACCGGCCAAGCGATCGCGGACGGTGCCGATGAAATCGACCTGGTGATCCCCTACCGCGCCTTTCTGGCGGGCGACGAGCAGGCGGTGACGGGTATGGTGGAGGCGGTCAGGGCCGCTTGCCCGGATGCCTGCCTCAAGGTCATTCTCGAAACCGGGGAATTGAAGGACAGCGCCCATATCCGCCGTGCTTCGGAGCTGGCGATCGCGGGAGGGGCAGATTTCATCAAGACATCGACTGGCAAGGTGGCGGTGAATGCCACGCTGGAAGCCGCCGACATCATGCTGCAGGCAATCCGGGATTCGAAGAAGACCGTCGGCTTCAAGCCAGCCGGGGGCATAGGTTCGGTTGCCGATGCCGATCTCTATCTGAGGCTTGCGGAAACCATCATGGGGCCGAACTGGATCATGCCCTCGACTTTCCGCTTCGGTGCATCCAGCCTGCTGGACGATATCCTGGCAGTACTTGGCGGTGGTGTCTCCGCCCGCGTCTCTGCCGGTTACTGAGCGCGCTCGATGATCCCGCAGGAGATCATCCGCCACAAGCGGGACGGAGCCGAACTGGCGACGGAGGAAATCGCCGCCTTCATCTCCGCGCTTTCGAGCGAAGAGATTTCCGAAAGCCAGGCGGCCGCCTTCGCCATGGCAGTGTTTTTTCGCGGCATGTCTCCGGAAGAAACGGTCGCGCTGACGCTTGCCATGCGCGATTCCGGCGATGTCCTGGATTGGCGCGATGTGGGGCGGCCGGTGGCCGACAAGCACTCGACCGGCGGCGTCGGCGACAATGTTTCGCTGATGCTGGCGCCGATCGCGGCGGCCTGCGGGCTGGCGGTACCGATGATTTCCGGACGCGGTCTTGGCCACACGGGCGGCACGCTCGATAAGCTGCAATCGATTCCGGGCTACGATATCGCGCCGGGGGATGGGTTGTTCCGCAAAACGGTAGCGGAGGCGGGCTGCGCCATCATAGGGCAGACGGCCGATCTTGCGCCCGCCGACCGGCGCCTTTATGCAATCCGCGATGTCACGGCCACGGTCGAATCCGTGCCGCTGATCACTGCCTCCATTCTTTCCAAGAAGCTTGCGGCAGGCCTTGAAACCCTCGTGCTGGACGTGAAGCTGGGCAGCGGCGCCTTCATGGAAAGCCTCGATGAGGCGGAGACATTGGCTCGCTCTCTGGTGGAGGTTGCGAACCGCGCGGGTGTGCGGACCTCCGCTCTTCTGACCGACATGAACCAGCCGCTCGCGGACGCGGCGGGCAATGCGCTCGAGGTGCGGAACTGCCTGGATTTTTTGGCGGGAAAGAAGGCCGGCACACGGCTCGATACCGTCGTCTTCGCTCTCGCAGCGGAAATGCTGGTGCAGGCCGGGCTCTATCCGGATGCGCGGGCCGCGGAAGCGGCTGCTCGCGATGCGCTCGCGGGTGGCCAGGCCATGGAGGTCTTCGCCCGCATGGTGCATCTGCTCGGCGGTCCGGCGGATTTCGTTGATCGGCCCGAGGTCTATCTGGAAACTGCCCCGGTCGTATTGCCGGTTCTGGCGGCGGAGGACGGCTGGCTCTCGGCTTGCTCAACACGCGAGGTCGGTCTGGCAGTGATCGAACTCGGCGGCGGACGCAAACGGGCAACCGACACCATAGACCATCGGGTAGGCATTGATGGCATCCTGCCGCTCGGCAGCAAGGTTTCGAAAGGTGAGCCGATCGCCTTCGTTCATGCTTCGGATCGGGATGCCGGCGAGCAGATGGCGGCAAGGCTTGCCGGCTGCTTCACGCTTGCCGACCGGCCGCCGGAAGTGCCGCCTGTCGTGCTGCAGAAGATCGGCTGAGCTACTGGATCAGCTTGAGCGAGCCATTCTCCACCCGATAGGATTTCAGCTTCTTCATGAAGCTCATGCCGATGAGCGTCGAGGAAAGCGCCTTGTCCCGCATCACGAAGGCATCGACGTCCCTTACCCTCACGCCACCGATCTCGACGCGGTCCAGCACGACATAAGCGGCTTCCGCCCTGCCATTGGCGGTGTTCACGATATGGCGAAAATCGAGGCGGTTCGCGCCGAAGCCGAGCTTCCGAGCGGTCGTTTCGTTGATCGCAATCAGCGATGCGCCGGTATCGACCATGCCATCCACCGTCCTGCCGTTGAGGCGGAAACTGCCGTTGAAATGACCCGCCTGTCTGCGCGAAGCACGACCGAGCCGGGTGTGGCTGAAACCTGCATGGGCTCGGCCTTGGTGTTCTGCGCGGGCGCATCGGGCTTTGCGGGCTCCGTGAGCTTCAGCAGCGTCGGTATCTGCGAGGCCAATGCTGCCGTTGCAACCGCAAAGACGAGGCTGCGCATGATCATGGGCGCGTTCCCTTGTGAAGTAGCGCCTTACTTCATAATCGGAAATTCATAAGAAAAGGCTCGCAGAACGTGCCTGCGAGCCCTTCGATGAGAGTGTGGTTAAGAAAACCCAGCCGGCTTACTTCGTTCCGTACATGCGGTCGCCTGCATCGCCCAGTCCCGGCACGATATAGCCCTTCTCGTTCAAATGGCTGTCGATCGATGCGGTATAGATTTTTACGTCCGGATGGACCTTGCGGAAGTTCTCGATACCCTCGGGGGCGGCAAGCAGGCAGAGGAAGCGGATATTGCGGGCACCGCGTTCCTTGAGCTTGTCGATGGCGGCGATCGATGAGTTGCCGGTTGCGAGCATCGGATCGACGACGATGACGAGGCGCTCATTGATGCTGTCCGGCGCCTTGAAGAAATACTCGACCGCTTCCAGCGTCTCATGATCGCGATAAACGCCGATATGCGAGACGCGGGCCGACGGCACCAGTTCCAGCATGCCTTCGAGAAGCCCGTTGCCGGCGCGCAGGATCGAGGCGAAGACCAGCTTCTTGCCTTCGAGCACAGGCGCTTGCATTTCCATGATCGGCGTCTCGATCGTTTCCATGGTGAGCTCGAGGTCGCGCGTCACCTCATAGCAGAGCAGGGTGGAGATCTCGCGCAGCAGACGCCGGAAGCCGGCGGTGGAAGTTTCCTTCTTGCGCATGATGGTGAGCTTGTGCTGCACCAGCGGATGATCGATGACCGTTACGCCTTCCATGAGAAGCTTCCCTTTCCGTTTCTTTTCTCTTTTCCTGAAATGGCCGCGAACGCAAGCCATCAGGCGCGGTGGACTGCTTCATCCCCAGCATCCGCGGCCTCGCCGTCGAGGCGAGCGAGCAATTTTGCCCGCGTGTCCTCGTCCAGGAAAGCCGCTTCCACCGCCGTGCGCGTCATTGCATCGATCTCGGCGTCGGAAAAGCCCATTTCCTTCGATGCGATCTCGTATTCCCTTGCGAGCGAGGTGTGGAAGAAGGGCGGATCGTCCGAATTCAGGCAGACGCGCACGCCCGCTGCCTTCAGCCGCTTCAGCGGGTGACTAGCGAAATCCGGGAAGACCTTGAGGGCGATGTTGGAGCCCGGGCAGACTTCCAGCACGGTGCCGAGTTCGGCAAGCCGCTCCACGAGCGCCGGATCCTCGATCGCGCGAACCCCGTGGCCGATCCGTGACGGCCTCACGAGGTCGAGCGCGTCGGAGACGCTGAAGGCGCCGCAGACCTCGCCGGCATGGATGGTGAGCCCGAGCCCGGCCTCGCGGGCGATGTCGAAGGCGCGGGCATAATCCGCGACCCTCCCCATGCGCTCTTCGCCGGCCATGTTGAACCCCGTGACCAGCGGGTTCTTCGCCCGCGCGGCATATTCGGCCGCGGAGATGACCCGGTCCGGCCCGAAATGCCGTTCTCCGGTAACGATGATGCGCGCCTCTATGCCGGTGTTTTCGCGGGCGGTATGGATGCCCGCCGAAATGCCGGCGATATAGGCGTCCGCTCCAAGCCCGATGCGGTCGCCGTGGTCCGGTGAGACGATGACCTCGCTATAGATCGTGTTCGCCGCGGCGAGTTCGCAAAGATAGGTCTCCGTCAGCAGCGCATAGTCTTCGTCCGTCTTGAACAGGGAGGCAACCTTGTCGTAGCAGGCGAGGAATTCGGCAAAATCCGACCAGACATAGGCGCCGCCGCGCAGGAAGCTGCCAGTATCGACGCCGTATTTTCTCGCCTGGGCCTGCGCCAGCGCCGGTGGCGCCGCCCCTTCTATATGGCAGTGGATTTCGGCTTTCAGCAGGTGCGCCGTCACAGGAAGCTCCATCCGTGCGAGCCGGCAGGAATACCGAGATGCGCGGCCACCGTTTCGCCGATATCCGCGTAAGTTGGCCTGACGCCGATCGAACGGGAGCGGATGCCCGGACCGAACGCCATGACCGGCACGCGCTCGCGCGTATGGTCGCTTCCGCGCCAGGTGGGATCGCAGCCGTGATCGGCGGTGAGAATGACCAGGTCGCCGGGCTTCAGCCGACGGTGGATGTCCGGAAGGGCGAGATCGAAGGCTTCCAGCGCCGCGGCATAGCCGGGGACGTCGCGGCGGTGGCCGTAAAGCATGTCGAAATCGACGAAATTGGTGAAGACGAGGTCGCCATCTGCAGCTTCGTCCATGGCGGCGAGCGTGGCCTGCATCAGCGCCGCATTGCCATTCGCCTTGATGACGCGCGAGACGCCCTGGTGGGCGAAGATGTCGCCGATCTTGCCGACCGCATGCACCGTCCGGCCCGCTTCCGTCAGCCGGTCGAGGAGCGTGGGTTCAGGCGGGGGCACTGAGAAATCCCGGCGGTTGCCGGTGCGCTCGAAGGTTTCCGCCGTCTCGCCGAGGAAGGGGCGAGCGATCACCCGGCCGATATTCAGCGGGTCGAGGAGGCGGCGCACCACCAGGCTGAGCTCGAGCAAACGTTCCAGACCGAAATGGGTTTCGTGCGCCGCGATCTGGAAGACGGAGTCGCTGGACGTGTAGCAGATCGGCTTGCCGGTGCGGATATGCTCCTCTCCGAGCCTGGCGATGATTTCGGTGCCGGAGGCATGGCAATTGCCGAGAATGCCCGGAATATCCCCCTCGCGGCAGATCGCTTCAACGAGATCGGGCGGAAAGGCATCGCCCTCGGTTGCGAAATAGCCCCAATCGAACATCACCGGCGTGCCGGCGATCTCCCAATGGCCGGAGGGCGTATCCTTGCCTCGCGACACCTCGTTGGCGGCGCCGTGCAGGCCGAAGATCCGCTCGGGCATCGGCATGCCGGCGGGATAGTTGCCGCTGGCGAGCTTGGCGATCTCGAGAAGCCCGAGGGAGGACATGTTGGGGAGCTTCAGCGGACCGCTTCTGAGGCCCGTCCGGTCGGCAGCCCCCGCGGCGCAGAACTCGGCGATATGGCCGAGCGTATTGGAACCGAGATCACCATAGGCTTCGGCGTCGCCCGCACCGCCGACGCCGAAGGAATCGAGAACGAAGAGAAAGGCGCGCGCCATAGGTCATCCTGGCTTGAAACTGCGGCCGTCATCGGCCGCCATCGATTTTCGACCGGATATATAGTCGGGGAAAGGACTTGGCAAAGGCCAATGTATCGCTGCCTTTCAGCAGTCGGAGCAGGTGATGTCCTTGCCGAGGCGCTGCTGGAAGAAGGATTCGCGCCGGATGGTGATGTTCTCGACGGCACTCGGAAGCAGTCCCGGCATGAACATCAAAAGCTGATGAGGCACGGAAACCTCCGCCCGCACCAGGAACGTCTCGGCACGCCGCATGCCCTCCGGAACGGCGACGGCGGAGCCTGCCGCATAAGGCTTGCCGCCGCTCTGGTCCCAGGACCACAGGACCTTGGCGCTGGCGGAGGAATCGATCGTCACACCGGTGACCTTCATCGTGATGCCGGAGGTTCCATAGGGCACGAAGAGGCCTCTGGCGACGTCGAGCATCGTCTTGAGATAGGGCTTGTTGACCGTTGTCTGCTGGGTCACGAGGTCGGCGATGCTGGTTGCCGCGCGCGACACCCGCTTGGAAACGCTGAAACCGATCGTCAGCTCGAAGACGGTGATGTAGAGCATCAGGAGAAGCGGCGCGACGAGCGCGAATTCCACCGCGCCCATGCCGCGCCGGTCGGCGATGAGCGCTCGCAACCGCATCAGAATCCCGCGACATCCGGCTTCCTTTCGGGTCGGCTCGGTCACAGCGGATAATCCTCGTTCTGGAATGCCGCCGTCCCGACGATCAGGAAATCGGTGGGCATGGACTGCCCTTCCGGCCGGATGGTCGTGATATAGGGCCGCACGAGATCGGTGATGATCTGCCAGCGGTAATAGGCGCGCACCATGTTGATCGATTTCGGCCCGCCGGGGGAATAATGGTTTGCGTTCAAGGCATCGAGGTCGGCGAAGGGCTTGTCGGAGACCCGTGGTATCTCCTTGGGGATATCGGCGAAGGTGGGGAAGCTGCGGACATCGAGATAAAGCTTTTGAGGGGTTTTTATCTCCTCCTCACTGCATCGGATCAGGATCGATATCTCGTCGCAGAAAGCCTCGCGGAATTTGTCCCGGTCCTTGTTGCTGGAGAGGTTGAGCCCGTAGGTGATCTGCCCCATCCTGATCTGGCGCGCCATGTTGTCGACAGCGGTCGAGACCAGTTGCTCCGCCATGAAGGCGATGAAGGTCTCGATGATGGCGAAGACGATCAGGAAATAGGGAATGGCGAGCAGGGCGAACTCGATTGCCGCCGCCCCGTCGCGCGAGCGAACGAGCTGCCGCAACGTGCGCCTGCGCGGTGCGCTATCCTTGCGCGTGATCTCACGGCTCTTGCCCATGATGCTGTACGGAATGCCCCTTTAAACCCCGGCAGCATCCTAGGAAGGGTTTATTGAAATTCCGTTTCCCACCACCCTCGTATTTGAAGGGGTTGGTGACCGGCGAGAATTACGGATTGGCGGCGGCGGCGGTGTTGCTGAATTCCGCGTGCTGCTCGCAATTGGGCGTGCAGGAGAGAATGGAGCGGGCGGTCTGGCGGAAGACGCGCACGGTATTGCCCTCGTCGATCGACACCAGCACGCGTTCGTCGGCGATCGCATTTCCTTCCGCATCGAGGAGCACGAGGTTCGTCGCGCCGAAGCTGCGGCCGGTGAGCACGATGGTGGTCGCATCCGCTACGGTGGCGTCCGCGACATTGGAATTGCCGACGATCACCTTGCTCACGGGACGGTCGAGCTTCAGCACGCGCGCATGGTTCATGAAGACGCGCAGCAGGTCTTCCTCATGGTCCTGGGCCGACACCGTAGCAGCGCCCGCGAGGACGAGAAGTCCGGCCATGAGGCTTTGCAACAGCATGAGGAAGGGCCTTTGATAATGAGCTCGATGCCTCAAGCATGGGCCGGAATGGTGAACGGGTGGTTAAATGCGGCGATCGAACCCGCTTTCCGGTTTGTTAAATATTTCCTCTTGGATATTTTCGAAGTTCATCGATACCTCATCGTCATGTGTGAAGCATGTTAACCAATGGGAATTGAAGGGTTGTTGAGAGTATCGGAGACGACTCCCGTCTGGCAGCATTCAAAGCATTCCCTTTGCCTCCCGTTAACCAATTTCCGAGCCGTGATGGCTTTAAGTTTTCGGTAACGTTCTTTCTTAAGCGGCCGGAAATTGCGCTCCATATAGGTTCCGCTCATCCGAACAACGGCAAACAGTTGGCGGGAAGTGCTGGATAACTATCGGAGTTAGGAGAGTTCCATGTCGAAGATTTTCGCTCGTTTTAAGAAGAATGAGTCGGGTGCGACTGCCATCGAGTATGGCCTGATCGCGGCCCTCATCTCTGTCGCGCTTATTGCTGGTGCTGGTGCTCTTGGTACCAGTCTTAATACTACCTTCGACGGCCTTTCGAAGGAACTTGATAAACATGCACCTGAAGCGCCTGCCGAAGGCTAAGTTTGTTATAAATCAGAAAGCCGCCCATCGGGCGGCTTTCTCTTCTTTACGCAGCTTATATTACGTATACAGCTCGAAAAATAAACGGAGCGAAGAGGATGATTGTCGCAGTGATATTTTTTATCCTGCCGATCGGCCTTGCCCTCGCTGCGCTCACCGACCTCTTCACCATGACCATTCCGAACCGGATCCCTGCGGTTCTGCTGGCGGCCTTCCTTGTTCTTGCACCCTTTTCAGGCCTCGCCTGGCCTGATATCGGCCTGAGCCTTGTCGCCGGTCTCGTCGTCTTTGCTGGCTGCTTCGGTCTCTTCGCGTTCAATGTCATGGGCGGTGGAGATGCGAAGCTTTTGACCGCCGCCGTCGTCTGGTTCGGCTTCAACCATTCCTTGCTCGTTTTTCTCGTTGCGGTCTCATTCATTGGCGGCCTTCTGACCATCGCCATCCTCATCATCCGCTCGCAGTCGAACTCCGTGCTTGCCATGGGCATACCGCTGCCGGCGTCGCTGACGACCGCCAAGAAAATCCCCTATGGCATCGCGATCGCGATCGCTGGGTTCCTCACCTACGACCAGTCGCCGATCTTCCGGCTGGCCACGGGAACTTGAAGTTCAGGCTTAGTTGATCTGAAAAGATTTCGTTAACCACAATTATAAGCCTAGTATTAACTATAATTACACCATTGCGGGACCATTTTGGGGGGAATTGCAGCCCCCGAGAACCGGCCATGAAACCCGCCCGCCTCATCATCCTCACGGTAGCCGTCGTCGCGGCGGGCCTTGCCGGCATTCTGGCAATGAATCTTTCCGGCAAGGAAGTGGTTCAGATGGCCGAAACCGTCATCGAGAAAGAACCCACCGTCAACGTGCTGGTATCGGCCGCCAACCTGCCCGTGGGCAGCCGGCTGAACGATCAAGCGGTCCGCTGGATGGCCTGGCCAGCAGCCGGAGTCGTCGAAGGGTTCATTACCGACAAGGCGCGTCCGAATGCCGTTGCGGAGGTGAATGGCGCCGTGGTCCGTCTGCCGGTCTTCGAAGGCGAGCCGATCCGGCCGGAAAAGATCGCGGATTCATCAAGCCGCATCATGTCGGCGCTTCTACCGGCCGGCAAGCGGGCGGTGGCCACCGAGATCACGGTCGCGACCGGCGCGGGCGGCTTCGTACTGCCGAACGATCGGGTGGATGTCATCATGGTCCGCCGCAATGAGGAGGGCTCCTTTCTCACCGAGAACGTGCTGAACAACGTGCGCGTTCTGGCGATCGATCAGCAGATCCAGGAAAACGAGGATGGCTCCAAGGCCGTGGTGGGCACGACCGCGACACTGGAACTTACCCCTGAGCAGACGCGCGTGATCACCGTCGCCCAGCAGATGGCGGAGCGGCTGACGCTGGCACTGCGCTCGGTCGCGGACGCGCAGGAGGCCGACACGATCGCTGCCGATTACCTGCTCAAGGGCGGCGACGGCAAGGCCGATATCCAGGTCATCAAGTCGGGCTCGATCGTCAGAGGCTCGCAATCGCAGGTGCAGACGCAGTGAACGGAGCGGAACCAGTGAGCAGACCGAAACAGGCAATCTATCGCTCCGCCGCGGCAGGCATGGCCTTCTGCCTTGCCTTTTCCGGTCTTCCGGTCACGCCTTTCTCGGGCAATCTCGCGCCGGCCAGCGCGCTTGCCGAACAGCAGAGCCTCATCCGCATCACCGAGGCGGGCACCGGTATTCGCAAGCGCCTGAAACTCGGGCTGAACAAGGCCCTGGTCGTCGATCTGCCGGCGGATGCCCATGATATCCTGGTGGCCGATCCCTCCATGGCCGATGCCGTGACGCGCACCTCGCGGCGCATCTATCTCTTCGGCAAGTCGGTCGGCCAGACCAACATCTTCATCTTCGGCCCGAATGGAGAGGAGATCGTCAGCCTCGATCTGGAGATCGAGCGCGATATCGCCGGCCTGCAGCAGAACCTGCGGCGCTTCCTGCCGGAGTCCGATATTCAGGTCGAGATCGTTTCCGACAACATCGTGCTGACCGGCACGGTGCGCACGCCGCAGGATGCCGCGCAGGCTGAAAAGCTGGCCACGGCCTTTCTTCGGGGCGGTGAAGCCACCACCCGCGGCACCGTGGCCACCAGCGAAAGCAGCGGCGACGGCGCCGTGGCGATCTACGCGGAAGACCGTCAGCTCTCGCAGATCGTCAATCTCCTGACGATCGAAGGCGAGGACCAGGTGACGCTGAAAGTCACCGTGGCCGAAGTCAGCCGCCAGGTGTTGAAGCAGCTCGGATTCAACGGTTCGATCAGGAGTGGGACCAGCGGCGACGGTGTGTCCTTCGCCAACCCGGCCAATCTCGGCAACATCATGGGATCGGTCGGCCGGATTGCCGGGACGATCGGTTCCGGCTCGATGAATTTCACGAGCTATCTCAATGCCATGGAACAGGCAGGCGTCATGCGGACGCTCGCGGAGCCCAGCCTGACGGCGATCTCCGGCGAGCAGGCGAATTTCTATGTCGGCGGAGACTTCCGCCTGGCCGCCGAGCAGGAAGTCTCGATCGACAAGGACACCAATGTCCCAGTCGTGACCAACAGTTTCGAGACCGTGGAATACGGCATCTCGTTGAACTTCAAGCCTGTCGTCCTGTCAGCCGGCCGCATAGCGCTTCGGATCGATACCAGCGTTTCCGAGCCCACATTCCAGGGCAGCGTGACGACCGGAAATTCTCCGGGTTCCATCCCGGGCAATACTTATCTCGGCATTCGCAAGAGAGAAGCCTCGACTTCGGTCGAGCTGCCGTCCGGCGGCTCCATCGTCATCGCAGGTCTCGTTCAGGATGATATCCGTCAGGCCATGTCCGGCTTTCCGGGCGCATCCAAGATACCGATTTTCGGCACGCTATTCCGCAGCAAGGACTTCGTGCGCAACGAAACCGAACTGGTGATCATTGCGACGCCCTATCTGGTGCGCCCGGTTGCGCGAAATCAGATCGCCAGGCCGGACGACAACTTCAATCCGGAGAACGATGCGGCGACCTTCTTCCTGAACCGGGTCAACAAGATTTACGGCCGCAAGGAGACCGTCGATGCCGGGCAATACCATGGCGCCGTCGGGTTCATCTACAAATGAGGGGCCGGGGGCCAAGACCATGATGAGACAGATATCCTCCGCCGTCCTCGTCGCGTCTTTGACGCTGCTTGCGGGCTGCGGCTCGCGGGAGCTCACCACGGGCTCGATCCCCGACGACTATCGCACGCGCCATCCCATCACGCTTTCGGAGGCCGAGCACACGCTCGATATCCCCGTTTCCTCCGGTGACTACCGGCTATCCACGGGCATGAAGGACACGATCCGAGGCTTCGCGCAGAATTTCGCGGCCTCGCCCGCCGGCATCATCCAGATACAGATGCCGCATGGCTCCCATAACGCAGGAGCGGCGTCTCATCTGGGCGGCCAGATCCGCAAGGTGCTGACGGAGACCGGTATCCGTCCGGGCCAGATCGTGATGGGCAGCTATCAGGCCTATCCCAACGGTGATGCAGCACCGGTCCGCCTTGCCTATGTGGCGACCAAGGCCATGACGTCGGCGTGCGGAGAATGGCCGGAAGACCTCTCCGATGCCACCTTCGGGAACAGGAACTGGTACAATTTCGGCTGCGCCAGCCAGAACAATCTTGCCGCCCAGGTCGCCAATCCCACCGATCTCATCGCCCCGCGCGGGATGACGCCGATCGATGCTGCACAGCGCACGGCGGTTATCGAAGCTTATCGTAAGGCGCCGAGCGGCGACGGCGGCGATGATTGAGGCCGCGGCACCGGAGACAGACAGATGAGTGCGATCAACTACGAAATCCGCACTGGCGCTGAAGGCGGGCGATACGTGGAAGAGGCAGACCGCCTCGGCGACATCGAAGCGCTTCGCCCGTTGCCGCGCATATCCATTCATGCCTTCTGCGAAAGCGAGGCGATGCTGCGGCTGATGGATCGCATGTCGCGCGATCGCCGCATGGCCAAGGTCAACATGCGGATCACGAGCGGCGCCATCGATGCGGCCGCCAAGATGTTCACCTCCGCGCCGACGCCCAACCTCATCATCCTGGAAACGGATGCCGAACCGAAGAACCTGCTCGGCGAGCTGGCGCCGCTTGCGGAGGTCTGCGATCCCTCCACTCGGGTTATCGTCGTCGGGCGCTATAACGATATCGCACTCTATCGCGAACTGATCCGCAACGGCATTTCCGAATATCTTGTCGGCCCTGTGCAGATGGCCGATCTGCTCGCCTCGGTTTCGGCGATCTTCGTCGACCCGGATGCCGAACCGCTCGGCAAGTCGATAGCCTTTATCGGCGCCAAGGGTGGGGTGGGCGCGTCGACCATCGCGCATAACTGCGCGTTCGGTATTTCCAGCCTGTTTGCCACCGAAACCATTCTTGCCGATCTCGATCTGCCCTTCGGCACGGCCAATATCGATTTCGACCAGGACCCTGCCCAGGGGGTGGCGGAGGCCGTCTTCGCCCCCGAACGCCTGGACGAGGTCTTCCTCGACCGCCTGCTCACCAAATGCTCCGAGCATCTGTCGCTGCTCGCCGCGCCCTCCCTGCTCGATCGCGCCTATGACTACGATCGGTTCGCGTTCCAGCCGGTGATAGACATACTCCAGCGCAGCGCGCCCATGGCGGTGCTCGACATGCCGCACGGCTGGTCGGAATGGACGCGGGCGGTGCTCGCCGATGTCGATGAAGTGGTGATCTGCGCGGCCCCCGATCTCGCCAATCTCCGCAACACCAAGAACATGCTGGATGCCTTGAAGAAGCTCCGGCCGAACGATCGCCCGCCGCATCTGGTGCTGAACCAGATCGGCATGCCGAAACGTCCGGAGATCGCGCCCTCCGACTTTTTCGAGCCGCTGGAGCTGGAGCCGATCGCCATTCTGCCTTTCGACGCGCAGCTTTTCGGAAACGCCGCCAATAGCGGCCGGATGATCGCCGAGATCGACGCGAAATCGCCCGCTGCCGAAACCTTCTCGCAGATCGCCCATGTGGTGACGGGGCGCGTGGCAGCGAAGAAGGCAAAGCGGAGTGGCCTGGGCAAGGTGCTGGCAATGCTCGGGCGAAAGTGATCTCACCTCTCTCGGTGAAGACTGGATAGACCGATGTTTGGAAAACGTGGAACTGACGGATACGGAAAGAGCGGCACCGCCGCTCCTGCGCCGCCGCCTGCTGCGTCGGCTCCGGCATCCTCTTCGGGCAGGTCTGCCGCTCCCGAAATTTTTCCCGAACCTCTGCAGGAGCCGCATGGCCAGCGTCAGGCCGTGATGCCTCCGCCGTTAAGCCCATCCGCGAGTGCCGCGCGCAAGCGTCCGCCACGCAACGAGCAGTATTACGATACGAAAAGCCAGGTCTTTTCCGCGCTGATCGACACGATCGATCTCTCGCAGCTCGCAAAGCTCGACGCCGAAAGCGCGCGCGAGGAAATCCGCGACATCGTCAACGACATCATCACCATCAAGAATTTCGCGATGTCGATCTCCGAGCAGGAGGAACTGCTCGACGATATCTGCAATGACGTTCTGGGTTACGGACCGCTCGAGCCCCTGCTTGCAAGGGATGACATCGCCGATATCATGGTGAACGGCGCGGGCCAGACCTTCATCGAAGTCGGCGGCAAAACGATCGAGTCCGACATCCGCTTTCGCGACAACGCGCAACTGCTCTCCATATGCCAGCGGATCGTCAGCCAGGTCGGCCGCCGGGTGGATGAATCCTCGCCGATCTGTGATGCGCGCCTGCCCGACGGTTCACGCGTCAACGTGATCGCGCCGCCGCTGGCGCTCGATGGACCGGCGCTCACCATCCGCAAGTTCAAGAAGGATAAGCTCACCCTCGAACAGCTCGTGAAGCTCGGCGCCATTACGCCGGAAGGCGCGATCCTGCTGCAGATCATCGGCCGGGTGCGCTGCAATGTCGTGATCTCGGGCGGCACGGGCTCCGGCAAGACGACGCTGCTCAATTGCCTGACACGCTATATCGATACCGACGAACGCGTCATCACCTGCGAAGACACCGCCGAATTGCAGCTTCAGCAGCCGCATGTGGTGCGCCTCGAAACCCGTCCGCCGAACATCGAGGGCGAGGGCGAGATCACCATGCGTGATCTCGTGAGGAACTGCCTGCGCATGCGGCCCGAACGCATCGTCGTCGGCGAGGTGCGCGGACCGGAGGTCTTCGACCTTCTGCAGGCGATGAACACCGGCCACGACGGTTCGATGGGCACGATCCACGCCAACTCGCCGCGCGAATGTTTAAGCCGTATCGAATCGATGATCGCCATGGGCGGTTTCAGCCTGCCGGCCAAGACCGTGCGCGAGATCATCTCCGGCTCCGTCGACGTCATCATCCAGGCGGCACGCCTGCGCGATGGCTCGCGTCGAATCACCCAGGTCACCGAAGTGGTCGGTATGGAAGGCGACGTGATTCTCACCCAGGACCTGATGCGCTACGAGATCCACGGCGAAGACGCCAATGGGCGCCTCATCGGTCAGCACGTGTCCACCGGTATAGCCAAGCCGCATTTCTGGGAACGCGCTCGTTATTACAATGAGGAGCGTCGCCTGGCGTCCGCGCTGGATGCAATGGAAAAGTCCTCTGGCTAGGAGCTAACGGGAGATGTTCGGGCTCGACATGACGGTTCTCGCGATCATCGCACTGGTGGCGGTCTCCGCCAGTGCGATCTGCTATGGGCTGCTCTTTTCCCGTATCGAGGTGGAAAAGAAGACCGATGCGCGCTTGAGCCGCGTCAAGTCCGCCGAGACCGATCTCACCAAGGTGAAAGCGGCGCGCGATCGCGTCCAGGAACTCTCCAAGCGCCGCAAGTCGCTGCAGGATTCTCTCAAGGATCTGGAGAAGAAGCAGGAAGAGAAATCCCGCAAGCTGGGGGAAGGGAGCCTCAAGGCGAAGCTCGGCCAGACAGGCATCACGCTTTCGCTCGGCCGTTTCTATATGCTGAGCGTCTTTCTTGGCCTCGCATTATTCCTGCTGGCGCTATTGGCCGGCATGCCGCTGCTGGGCGCTCTTGGGGCGAGTTTCGCGGCCGCCGCCGGTCTGCCGCGCTGGATGGTGAATTTCCTGATCAAGAAACGGCAGAAGAAATTCCTCGAGGAATTTCCGAACGCCCTCGATGTCATGGTCCGGTCGATCAAATCCGGCCTGCCGCTCAACGACGCGCTCCGTCTGATCGCTTCCGATGGCCAGGAGCCGGTGAAGGGCGAATTCCGACGCGTGGTGGAATCCCAGCAGGTCGGCTTGAGCGTTCCGGAGGCCTGCGCGCGCATGATGCAGACCATGCCTCTGTCCGAAGTCAACTTCTTCTCGCTCGTCATCTCCATCCAGAGCCAGGCCGGCGGCAACCTCTCCGAGGCTCTCGGCAATCTGGCGAAGGTATTGCGCGAGCGCCGCAAGATGAAGGCCAAGGTCAGCGCGCTCTCCATGGAGGCGAAGGCTTCCGCGGTCATCATCGGCGCTCTGCCCTTCATCGTTTCGCTGCTCGTCTATCTCACGTCGCCCGATTACATGATGGTGCTGTTCACCGATCCGCGCGGCCACATCATCCTGTTGTTCTCCGCAATCTGGATGTCCATAGGCATTCTCGTCATGCGCAACATGATCAACTTCGAGATATGAGGGCGCCCGTATGACGAAGGATCTCGCCGCGACATTGACCGATCCGGCAATACTCCTGGCCGTGCTCGTGGCGGTGGCGGTGTTCGCTACGCTCTACACGCTGGCGAGCCCGCTTCTGGAACGGGGCAACCTGGAAAAACGCATGAGGGCGGTTTCCACCGAGCGCGAGCAGATCCGTGCGCGGGAGCGGGCGCGGATGAACGCGGAACAGTCCAGGGCCTCGCTGCGCACCCAGAACAACCGGTCGGCCCGCCAGATCGTGGAGCGCTTCAACCTGCGCCAGGCGCTGGTCGACGAGAACACGGTCAACCGGCTGAGAGCGGCGGGCCTGCGCTCGCAAAACGCGCTCAACATCTTTCTGGCCGCGCGCTTCCTTCTGCCTTTCCTGTTCCTGGCAATGGCGGTGGTCTGGATCTTCGTTCTCGGAAATCTCGAAGGGCGCCCTTTCCCCATTCGCCTGCTGGCGGCGATCGGCTTTGCCTATATCGGCTTCTACCTGCCGAACATCATCGTCACCAACCGGATGAACAAGCGCCAGCTTTCGATCAAGCGCGCCTGGCCGGATGCGCTGGACCTGATGCTGATCTGTGTCGAATCCGGCGTCTCGATGGAGGCGGCCATGCGCCGGGTGGCGGAGGAGATGGCGCATCAATCGCCGGCGCTTGCCGAGGAGATGGTGCTGACGACGGCCGAGCTTTCCTTTCTGCAGGATCGGCGCACGGCGCTCGAAAATCTGGGCAACCGCACCCAACTCGACATCGTGAAAAGCGTCACCCAGGCACTCATTCAGGCGGAGCGTTACGGCACGCCGATCGCCCAGGCGCTCAGGGTGCTGGCGCAGGAAGGGCGAGACGAGCGCATGAACGAGGCGGAAAAGAAGGCCGCCGCCTTGCCGCCTAAACTCACCGTGCCGATGATCCTGTTCTTCCTGCCGGTTCTCGTCGCCGTCATTCTCGGCCCGGCAGGCATCCAGGTCGCCGACCGGTTTTAAGGCCCGTACCCAATCAGCTCGGCAGGCCGAAGATCTTTTCAAGACCTTCCCAGGTCTCGTCCATCGCATAGACGCCGAGGAAGGGCAGGCCGACATGCCCGTATAGGAGCGACAACTGCCATTCGGCGGTCTCTTCGTCCACATTGGCGATCTGCTGGAGATAGATCACGGAAGCAAGTCCTGTGCGATCTGCTCCAGCCTGGCAATGGATGAGGATGGGTTTCGGCGCGTCGCGGAGCAGCGCGATCAGCCTTTCGCTTTGCTCCGTGGTGAGTTCGCGGCGGGCCGACATGCGGAAATCGATGTGCTGGACACCGAGGCGCTGGCTGACGGCAAGTTCGTCGCGATACCAATGCTGCCCGCTCTGGCCACGCAGGTTGATGACGGTCTTGATGCCGTAGTGCCTGATATAGCTATCGAGCTGGGCGGCCGTCGGCTGGGCCGAGCGATAAAGTTCGCCGGCAATGACCTCGTGGAAATTTCCGGTGGTATGCAGGAAGCCGAGATAGCAGCCGATCGAAATCAGGCTTGCGCCGGCCAGCTTTCCCGCCCGCTTGAAGAACCGACGCATGAGCTCCATTCCTTGCAGAGCATGTTGTTCGACGATCTTCTAAGCTCAATTGCGGCGAATTTCGAACGACCCGATACGATCGGCGCTTGATGGCTTCGACTTTTCCTTTTCGGCAAGCTTTGCCCATGAATTCTGCTGGGAGAGCATGCTGCGCAGATAGGTGATATTGGCATCGGCCTGCTGTTGAGAGAGCTCGTGCCGGGCGATCTGCTCGGCTTCGGCGAAGCGGCCCTGCAGCCCCACGACCAGGGCGAGGTTCTGCCGTACCCGGCTGTCGGCAGCCGGCTGCTGTGCGGCCGAGCGCATATAGGTTTCCGCCGTGCGGAGATCTCCGCTCAACACGTAGGACATGCCAAGGTTGGACATCACGCTCGGTTCGTTCGGCTGGGCATCGAGCGCCATGCGGTACTTCTGGCGCGCTTCGTCCGAACGGCCGAGCTGGTCGAGTACCGCACCCTCGGCGGAATAAAGCCGCCAGTCCGGGCGGTCCGGCGTCTGGGCACGGGTGATGGTCGCAAGCGCCTGTTCGAGCTGGCCGGCCGCCGCCTGCGCCTTGCCGTAGGCCGCCAGCACGTCGCGGTCGGCCGGATGCGCGATCGCGACCTGCTGCATCACAGCGAGCGCCTGGGCGTTCTTGCCGGTCATGCGCAGCACATTGGCATAGCGCAGGCCGGTCGCCTTGTCCTTGGGATTGCGATCGTAGGCAGCCCCGATCGCTTTCTCCGTACTGGCAAGCTCGGCGGCATTCATGGTTTCGAACGAGCCGGAGAATTGCGGGATGGAACCGGTCGTCACGTTGTCGGGATGCTGCTTCCTCGTGCTGGAGCAGCCGGCAAGTGCAATCGTCAGCAGGCCGATACAGGCAAGCTCCGCAAGCCGGACCTCGCGGAAGGCGGAATGGACTGAACCGGTCATGACGTGATCCCCGAAACCCCCGGCGCCGAAGCCTGCCGCCGCCGTCGGAAATCTTCGGAGGCATCTGGCGCAATCTTGCCCTCAGCAATAAACTGTTAACCCTAACAGACCGTTAAGCCACTCTTTCCAGATACCTTCCCGAAGGCTTCCATGACCCCCTATCAATATATCGAAAGACCCTCGCCATTCGCCGAAGCGGACAGTGCCGCTCGCACCATCCGCCTTGTCGCGCCCGCAGATATGGAGGAGGGGAAGATCGATCCGACGGTGCTCGCCTGGGCGCGGGCGGCTGGCTTCAAGGCGGAACAGGGCGTGCTTCTGCTCGTTCCCAATGAGGCGGGCGAGGTCGGCGGCGCCTTGTACGGGCTCGGTCCTGATCCTGCCGAAGCGCCCTTCATCGCCGGCAAGCTTTCGAAGCTCCTGCCCGCAGGCGATTGGCACATCGAAGGCGGCAAGCTCCCGGCTGAAAAGCTGGCCCTTGGCTTCGGGCTCGGAAGCTATGGCTTCAACCGCTATCGGTCGGACAAGGCGAAGGAGGTGCGGCTGGTCCTTCCGGAAGGTGTCGACCAGGATGATATCCTCCGCCAGCTTGCCGCGATCTTCCTTGTGCGCGATCTCATCAATACGCCGACCAACGATCTCGGTCCGGATGAGCTGGAGGCAGCGTTGCGCCGGCTTGCGGAGCACTATGGCGCGTCGGTGACCTCGATCGTCGGCGAGGATCTCCTTGCGCAGAATTTTCCGCTCGTTCATGCCGTCGGCCGCGCAAGCGACCGCAAGCCGCGGCTTGTCGAAATGCGCTGGGGCGAGAAGGGTAATCCCCGCGTCACCCTCGTCGGCAAGGGGGTTTGCTTCGATACCGGCGGTCTCGATATCAAGGGTGCCGCCAATATGGCACTGATGAAAAAGGACATGGGCGGCGCGGCCAATGTCCTGGCGCTGGCGTTGATGATCATGGATGCCGGATTGAAGATCGAGTTGCAGGTGCTCGTGCCGATGGTCGAGAACTCCATTTCCGGCAGTGCCTTCCGTCCCGGCGATATCTACAGGAGCCGCAAGGGCATCACGGTGCAGATCGACAACACCGATGCGGAGGGCCGGTTGATCCTGGCCGATGCGCTTGCCTATGCCGACGAAAACGCGCCGGACCTGATGATAGACATGGCGACCTTGACGGGTGCAGCCCGCACGGCGCTTGGGCCCGAACTCGCGCCGTTCTTCACCGATGACGAGGATTTGGCAGGCCGAATTGGCGCCGCCGGCAAGACGGAAGACGATCCGCTTTGGCGGCTGCCCTTGTGGATGGGCTACGACAAGGATCTGCGCTCGCGCGCGGCCGATATCACCAATGCGCCGGGCGGCGGCATGGCGGGCGCGATCACCGCGGCCCTTTTCCTGAAACGCTTCGTCACCGCCACCAAGAGCTGGGCGCATTTCGACGTCTATGGCTGGAATCCGGCGGAAAAACCCCATGCACCCGTGGGCGGCGAGGCCCACGCTATCCGCGCGCTCTATCGCTGCATTCAGGCAATGGTGAAATGATCTGGTAAGGCTTCCCGCATACCCTCCGTGTTTCGATCCGAAGAATTCGGAAATGATCGGCCGGGCGAAATTTCGGAGTAGGTATGCCGGTTGAACTGACGGCGACTGAGGCGCTGGGGCTATGGCATCGGGTGGCGCTGGAACAGGTGCGTGGCGCAGGTCCGGATTTGACATTGCGTCAGATGGCGGTCCTGCTGCATATCTATCTCGTGCCGCCGCCGCATACCGTTCGTGGGCTGGCTGCCGTGCTCGGCGTCACCAAGCCGGTCATCACCCGCGCGCTCGATACGATGGGTGAGTTGGCGCTGGTGGAGCGGGTGCGCGACGAGCGCGACCGGCGTAATGTGGTGATCAAGAGAACAGTCGCCGGCGCGCTTTACCTGGAGAAGTTGGGCGATCTCATCATGCTCGAAGGCCGCGGCCGGCCACCATGAGGAAACATGACCAAGACACTGGATAGACGCCTTCATGCCTTCCGTCCGGACCTCGCGGACGAGACCCTGCGCGGCAGCATAGAGGCTGCGAACTTCGTGCGCGGCGAGCCGGCCCGTATCGCCGTTCCCGTTACCGCCTTGCGCCCCGCACCGGATCTTGCCCGCGGCATCGATACCGAGCTTCTGCTTGGCGAGACGGTGCGCGTCTTCGATCGCGCCGGCGGCTGGGCCTGGCTGCAGGCCGACGAGGACGGCTACGTGGGCTATCTGCCGGAGACGCATCTGGGCGAACCTGAAGAGCCCACCCACCGCATCGCCGTGCCACGCACCTTCCTCTATCCGGAGCCCGAACTCCGCAAGCCCCCGGTCGCGGCGCTCTCCATGGGAAGTCGTGTGACCGTGACGGGAGAGGCGGAAACCCGCGGCACGCGCTATTTCGTGCTGGCGGACGGCAGCGCCGTGATCGCCGGTCATTGCCTGCCCATCGGCGAAACGCTCGGCGACGACTACGTGTCGGTAGCCAGCAGGTTCATCGAAACGCCCTATCTCTGGGGTGGCCGCTCCGGCTTCGGGCTGGATTGCTCTTCCCTAGTCCAGCTCTCGCTGATGATGGTCGGAAGGCCGGCGCCGCGCGACTCCGATATGCAGGCGGCCTTCGGCACGGCGATTGCCCGCGAGGAATTGCGTCGCGGTGACCTCGTCTTCTGGAAAGGGCATGTCGGCATCATGGAAGATGCCGAAACGCTGCTGCATGCCAATGGCCACACAATGAGCGTCGCCCGCGAGAATTTCGAGGCGGCGGTCAGGCGGATCGGTTGGCTTTACGACATGCCGAACGGTTACCGGCGGATCGTGTGAGCGATCACGCAAATGTGCCGGACAGCTTATGGAAACGGCATCCTGCAGACCGTATCTAGAAATCATCCGCTGATTTGCGGCTGAGGAGTAGACGATGCTGAAAGGTGCCTGGCTGTTGCCCGTCGTGATGCTGATGGCGATCCTGCTGGCGGCGCTTGCGCCGGCGGCATCCTTCGCCGCGGACGACGAGTTCCGCCGGTCCCGCCCGATGGCATTCAAGGACCTGCCGGGCGTCGTGCCGGAGGAGGAGCGTGTCCAGCAACCCTCCTATACCTGCACCACCGATATCGTCGAGGTGCATCGGTGGCGGGGAAGGTACGACATTCTCTATGGCGATACGGCGCCGCGTCGGGTCTATCGTTGCAAGACCGAAGGCGGCCCCACCTATACCGGCACCAATGTGCCGAACACCCAGTGGGTGCCGGGTCTCAACCCGCATCATCTGCCCCGATAAGGAAATCTTTTTTCAAGCGGCGTGTCCGAAAGGACTGGATCTTGCGATCTTGTTCCGGGTCATTGACGAGACCGCGTGGCTGCCCCACAACCTTTCGATAGATAATCTTGGCGCACCGGGAGGAGACGAGGTGTTCCACGCATCCATGAAGTTCGCGCTCGGCGAGGAGGTCGAGGCCGTGCGCGAGACCGTTCACCGCTTCGCGCAGGAGCGGTTGGCCCCGCGTGCCAACGAGATCGACCGCAGCAACGAATTCGCCCGCGATCTCTGGCCGGAACTCGGAAATCTCGGCCTGCTCGGCATCACCGCCGATCCTGAGTTTGGCGGCTCCGGTTTGGGCTATCTCGCCCATGTCATCGCCGTCGAGGAACTGGCCCGCGCGTCGGCCTCCACCTCGCTCAGCTACGGCGCCCATTCCAATCTCTGCGTCAACCAGATCAACCGCAACGGCAATGCGCAGCAGAAGGCGCGATACCTGCCGAAGCTTTGCTCGGGCGAGCATGTCGGTGCGCTGGCCATGTCGGAGCCCGGAGCGGGGTCCGATGTGGTCTCCATGAAGTTGAAGGCGGAGAAACGCGACGATACCTATGTGCTGAACGGCAGCAAGATGTGGATCACCAACGGGCCGGACGCAGACGTACTGGTCGTCTACGCAAAGACGGACCCGGCTGCCGGCCCGAAAGGCATCACGGCCTTCCTGATCGAGAAGGGCTTCAAGGGCTTCTCGACCGCCCAGAAGCTGGACAAGCTCGGTATGCGCGGTTCCAACACCTGCGAACTGGTCTTTCACGATTGCGAAGTGCCGGCCGAAAACGTCATGGGTGCCGAAGGCGGTGGCGTGAAGGTCCTCATGTCGGGGTTGGATTATGAGCGCGTGGTTCTCGCCGGCATCGGCATCGGCATCATGCACGCCTGCCTCGACGTGGTGATGCCCTATGTGCATGAGCGTAAGCAGTTCGGGCAAGCGATCGGCGAATTCCAGCTCATCCAGGCGAAAGTGGCCGATATGTACACGGCGATGAACTCTGCCCGAGCCTATGTCTATGCGGTTGCCGGCGCCTGTGACCGGGGTGAGGTGACCCGGCAGGATGCCGCTGCCTGCTGCCTCTATTCTTCCGAACAGGCCACCCAGCAGGCATTGCAGGCGATCCAGGTGCTCGGCGGCAACGGTTACATCAACGACAATCCCACCGGCCGGCTGCTGCGTGACGCCAAGCTGATGGAAATCGGCGCCGGCACCTCCGAAATCCGCCGCATGCTGATCGGCCGCGAGCTTTTCAGGGAGACGGCCTGATGGCTGTCATCCGGTCTCAGGTCAATCTCAGAAGCGAGGCGGCGCAAGCGAACCGCGCCGCGATGCAGGCAAAACTCGCGGGGGTGGAAGCGGCCGTCGCATTGGCTGAAGCCGGCGGGGGCGAGGAAGCAAGGGCGCGGCATGTGGGCCGTGGCAAGCTCCTGCCGCGAGATCGTATTGGCCGGCTCCTGGATCACGGCTCGCCTTTTCTGGAAATCGGCGCTACGGCGGCGCATGGGCTTTACGGTGGCGCAAGCCCCTCGGCCGGCATCGTCACAGGCATCGGCAGGATAGAGGGCCGCGAGGTGATGATCGTCGCCAATGATGCGACCGTCAAAGGCGGCACCTATTACCCGATGACGGTGAAGAAGCATCTGCGCGCCCAAGAGATCGCGGAGGAAAACCGGCTGCCTTGCGTCTACCTCGTCGATTCCGGTGGCGCCAACCTGCCGAACCAGGACGAAGTGTTTCCCGACCGCGATCATTTCGGCCGCATCTTCTACAACCAGGCGCGCATGTCGGCGAAAGGCATTGCGCAGATCGCCGCTGTCATGGGCTCCTGTACTGCAGGCGGTGCCTATGTGCCAGCCATGTCCGATGAGGCGATCATCGTGAAGGATCAAGGCACGATCTTCCTCGCCGGTCCGCCGTTGGTGAAGGCGGCAACAGGCGAGGAGGTGAGCGCCGAAGATCTCGGCGGCGGTGATGTCCACACGCGCCTCTCCGGCGTTGCCGATCATCTCGCCCGCGACGACGCCCACGCGCTCGCATTGGTGCGCCGGGCCGTCGCCGGCCTCAACACCCGCAAGCCGGAAACGGTGGCGCTCGAAACGGCGGAAGAGCCGCTCTACGATCCGGAAGAAATTGCGGCGATCGTGCCGGCTTCGCTGACCACGCCTTATGACATTCGCGAAGTCATCGCTCGCGTGGTGGACGGTTCGCGGTTCGACGAGTTCAAGGCGCGCTACGGAACGACGCTGGTGTGCGGTTTCGCACATGTCTTCGGCATCCCTGTCGGCATCGTCGCCAATAACGGCGTGCTCTTTTCCGAGAGCGCCCAGAAGGGCGCGCATTTCATCGAACTCTGCTCGCAGCGGAAAATTCCGCTTGTCTTCCTGCAGAACATCACCGGTTTCATGGTCGGAAGGCGGTACGAGGCGGAGGGCATCGCCAAGCACGGGGCGAAGCTGGTGACCGCCGTGGCGACGACTTCCGTGCCGAAGATCACGATTCTCGTCGGCGGTTCCTTCGGCGCCGGCAATTACGGCATGGCGGGGCGGGCCTATTCGCCGCGCTTTCTCTGGACCTGGCCGAACAGCCGCATCTCGGTCATGGGAGGGCTACAAGCGGCCGGTGTGTTGGCCGCAGTGAGGCGGGACGCGGTTCATCGCAGCGGTAAGGTCTGGAGTGCTGAAGAGGAGAAAGCCTTCAGGCGGCCGATTCTCGAACAATTCGAGGAACAAAGCCACCCGCTTTATGCTTCAGCCCGGCTTTGGGACGACGGCATAATTCATCCGGCGAAAACGCGTCAAATTCTCGCTTTGAGCTTATCGGCGGCACTCAATGCGCCAATCGAAGATACGCGCTTCGGCGTGTTCCGGATGTAGAGGCCTGAAGATGCTGAAAAAGGTCCTCATAGCCAATCGCGGTGAAATTGCCTGCCGCATCATCCGCACTTGCCGCAGGCTGGGCGTCGCGACGGTTGCGGTCTATTCCGATGCCGATCGCGACGCGCTGCATGTGGAGCTTGCCGACGAGGCTGTGCATATCGGGCCGTCACCTGCCGCCGAAAGCTATCTACGGAGCGAGAAGATCATCGAAGCCGCGCTCAAGACCGGTGCCGATGCAATCCATCCCGGCTATGGCTTCCTCTCGGAAAATCCTGGCTTTGCCGAAGCGGTCGCTGCCGCCGGCCTTCGCTTCATCGGACCGCCGGCAGAAGCCATCCGCGCCATGGGCCTGAAGGACGCCGCCAAGGCATTGATGGAAGAGGCGGGCGTGCCTGTCGTGCCCGGCTATCACGGCATCGAGCAGGACGCGGATTTCCTCGCGAGCGAGGCGGAGCGTATCGGTTTCCCGGTGCTGATAAAGGCGCGCGCCGGCGGCGGCGGCAAGGGCATGCGGCGTGTGGAAAGCGCAGCCGCCTTCAAGGAGGCTTTAGCCTCCGCTCAACGTGAAGCCCTGGCTGCCTTCGGCGATGCCTCCTGCCTTGTCGAGAAATACATCACCCATCCACGCCATATCGAAATCCAGGTCTTCGGCGACGACCACGGCAATGTCGTGCATCTTTTCGAACGAGACTGCTCAGCCCAGCGCCGCCACCAGAAAGTCATCGAGGAGGCGCCGGCACCCGGCATGCCGGAGGAGATGCGCCACGCCATGGGCGAGGCTGCGGTGAGGGCCGCCGAGGCGATCGATTATTCCGGCGCCGGCACGATCGAATTCATCGCGGACGCCTCCGAAGGCCTGAAAGCCGATCGCTTCTGGTTCATGGAAATGAACACGCGCCTGCAGGTCGAGCATCCGGTGACGGAGGCGGTCACCGGCATCGATCTGGTCGAATGGCAGCTTCGGGTGGCGTCCGGCGAGCCGCTGCCGAAGGGGCAGGAGGAGCTTTCGATCGACGGCTGGGCCTTCGAGGCGCGGCTTTACGCAGAAGATGCGGAGCGTGGTTTCCTGCCCGCGACCGGCACACTTTCCCATCTTGCGCTGCCGGGAGGCGTGGCGCGCGTCGACAGCGGCGTGCGGGCTGGCGACCATATCTCGCCTTTCTATGATCCGATGATTGCCAAGGTCATCACCCACGGGTCGGATCGCGCCACCGCTCTCTCACGGCTCTCCACGGCCTTGGAAGAGGTTCGTGCCACCGGCCTCACGACCAATGCCGCATTCCTTTGCCGGCTAACAAAGCAGGCGGATTTCGTTGCTGGCAATCCGGATACCGGCCTTATCGACCGCCATTTGACAGAGCTGACGATGGCGCGGGAGGCTTCACCTGAGATCATCGCTCTCGCGGCCCTTGAGCTTTCCGGCGTGCTGGAGTCGAAAATCCCGAAAGACCCCTGGACCGCTCTGTCCGGCTTTCGCCTGTGGTCGGAAGCTTCCGATTTCGTCGAGCTGGAACATCGCGGCCGGCATGTGCCGGTATCGTTTCACTCGAAGGGGCAGGGCTCGTACCGGTTCACTGTCGAAGGTCGCGATATCGAGCTGCGCCTTTCCGGCTCAAAATGGGCCTACGATCTGGAGTTCGACGGTCGCAGGCACCCCGCGGAGGTCATTCGGGACGGTAACGGGGTGACGGTCTTCCAGAATGGTGAAAGCTGGCACTTCGGGCTCATCGATCCCCTTGCCGCCGAAGACGAGGCGGCGGCCGGTGGAGACCGCATCCTCGCGCCGATGCCGGGCCTCGTGAAACTCCTGCGCGCCGTACCGGGCGCGGCCGTCTCCCGTGGGGAGACGCTGGCTGTCATGGAGGCGATGAAAATGGAGCTTTCGCTTTCTGCCCCCAGAGACGGAACGATCGCCGAGGTTCTCATTGCCGAAGGCGAGCAGGTGCTCGAAGGCGCCGTGCTGCTGACGCTGGAGGCGGCCTCTCCCCCGCCTCTCGCTTGATCAGCCGTGGGCGAGATCGAAGACGTGATGGTGGATGCGGCCCTCGAACATTTCGAGCAGACCCTTGGTCATCTCGCGGCTCTCGTAACGCACCGGTGATTCCAGCGCGGCTGCCAGCGCCTCCCGGCTTTCGTACATGGTGGAAAGCACCATCGGATAAGATGGCGCGCCTTCGTCGCGCTCGACGGCATAGAGAACGCGTACTTCCTTGACGCCCGGAAAGGCGAGCCACATGGGCATCAGCTTCTCGGCCACATAGGATTTGAAGTCCGCCTCGCGGCCGGCATGGATCGTGCCCTCGAAGAGAGCCTGACGGATGATCATGGAACTGCTTTCGGTTCAGTTGACTGTGGTCGGCGGCTTTTCACCGGCGAAATGGGCGGCGATATTGGCCAGCACCATCTCACCCATGGCGATGCGGGTTTCGACCGTGGCGCTGCCCTGATGCGGCATTAAAACCGTGTTCGGAGCGGTGAAGAATTCCTGCCGGATGTTCGGCTCGTTGACGAAGACGTCGAGGCCGGCGGCCGCAATCGTTCCCTCATTCAATGCGGCAAGCAGCGCGTCCTCGTCGATCACGCTGCCGCGCGCGACGTTGACGATCACCCCCTGTGGCCCAAGTGCCTTCAGCACGTCCGCATTGACGATGTTCTGGGTTGCTCCGTTGGCGGCAATGCAGACGGCCAGCACGTCGCTGTCCTCGGCAAGCTCGAGCGGCGACGCGCAGGATTTCCAGTTCGTGTCGGTGATCGTGGAGCGGTTCCAGTAGCGCACCGACATGCCGAAGGCTTCGGCGCGGCGGGCAAAAGCCTTGCCGATCTGCCCCAGGCCAAGAACGCCGACGCGCTTGCCCTTGGGGCTATTGCCCAGCGGGAATGGTTCCTTGCCCCAGCGGCCTTCGCGCACGAAGTTGTCGCCCTTCACGACATGACGCAGTACGGCCAGCATGAGTGCGACCCCGGTGTCTGCCACATCGTCCGTCAGCACGCCCGGCGTGGTGGTCACGTCGATATTGCGGCTGCGGGCGAACGCCAGATCGACCTTGTCGGTGCCGACGCCGTTGATGGCGATCACGCCGAGTGCCGGCAGCTTCCCGATCCATTCGTTGGAAAGCCCGGTGGCCCCGCCGGTCGCGACCGCGCGAATGGAGCCCGCGGCGGCTTCGATCGTGGGAAACGCGGCAGGGTCATAGAGGCGATGAACCGTATAGGCTTCGTCGAGCCGGTCCTCGATAAGCTTCATCATCGGCTCGACGAGCAGGATATCTGGCTTCATGTGGGCAATTCCGTCTTGGCTGGACTTGGCGGGCAAGGTTCAGGAAATCTGGCCGAGGAAGTTCTTCAGGCGCTCGTTCTTCGGATTGCCGAAGAATTCGTCCGGAGTGTCCATTTCGAGGATTTCGCCGCGATCCATGAAGATCACCCGGTCGGCGACCTGCCGCGCGAAGCCCATTTCGTGGGTGACGCAGAGCATGGTCATCCCCTCCTTGGCGAGATCGATCATGGTATCGAGCACTTCCTTGACCATTTCCGGATCGAGCGCGGAAGTCGGCTCGTCGAAGAGCATGATCTTGGGGCTCATGCAGAGCGCCCGCGCGATCGCCACGCGCTGCTGCTGGCCGCCGGAAAGCTGCGCCGGATATTTCTCGGCCTGCTCGGGAATACGCACCCGCTCCAGGTATTTGCGCGCGGTCTTTTCCGCCTCCGCCCTGGAGATGCCACGCACCTTCATGGGCGCCAGCGTGCAGTTCTCGAGCACCGTCATGTGCGGAAAAAGATTGAACTGCTGGAAGACCATGCCGGTCTCCTGCCGCACGATGTCGATGTTCTTGCCGCCGGCGGTCAGGTCGTGTCCATCGACGACGATGCGGCCCTTCTGGATCGTTTCGAGCTGATTGATGCAGCGGATCAGCGTCGACTTGCCGGAACCGGAAGGTCCGCAGATAACGATGCGTTCGCCGCGGTTGACCGACAGCTCGATATCCTTGAGAGCGTGGAAGGCGCCGTACCACTTATTGACGCCTTCCATGTGTACGGCTGAAGGGGAAGTAGTGTCGGAAGCCCCCCGCACGTCCGCTGTCGATGCGTTTGCGTTAACCTCAGTCATTGCGAGGAACTCCTTCGATCTTGTCTCTTACTGCTTGGCTTCGCTGACGAATTCCGGCAGCGGCGAGCCGAGCCACTTTTCGTGGATCTTGTTCAGTTCGCCGTCGGCCTTCATCTTCTCAATGAACTGGTTGACGGCCGTGAGCAGTTCGGAAGAACCCTTGCGGACGGCGATGCCCTGCACCTGCTGGCTGAGCTCAAGCTTCTGGTCGAAACGGCCTGGAGCGGCCGTCTCGATCTGGGTGGCGACGACGTTCGAGACGCCGATCAGCTCGACCTGGCCGGAAAGCAGGGCCTGGACGGCGCTTGCGTCATCGTCGAAGCGCTGGATTCTGGCATCCTGCGGAGCGATCTTGGTGACCGCGGTATCCTGCGTGGAGGCGCGCGCGACGCCGATCGTCTTGCCGGAGAGGTCTTCGGGCTTGGAAACTTCCACGTCGGTCGCTCCGAAGACACTGATAGAGATGCCGGCATAGGGCTCGGAGAAATCCACGTTCTTGGCGCGCTCTTCCGTGATGCCGAGCGAGGCGACGAGCAGATCCACCTGGTTGCTCTGCAGGTAGGGAATGCGGTTCGGGCCGGTAACCGGCACGATCTGCAGTTCGACGCCGAATTCCTTGGCGAGCAGCTTGGCAACGTCCGCGTCGTAGCCGTCGGGCTCGTTGGAAGTGTTCATGATCCCGAAGGGCGGGAAATCGACCATCATGCCGATCTTCACCGTGCCTGCGGACTTGATGCTCTCGACAGTCTGAGCCGTTGCCGTGGAGGCCATCGCCCCCATCATCAGGCCGGCGCCGATCGCGGCCATAACCATGCGTCTGGAAATGTTCATGTTCCTACCCTTTCTGTTGCGCCGGTTTCCTCCCTCCGGCAGGGATCCCGTCAACGCGCCGTTGCCCGGGAGAATTTCAGTTCCATCCGTCGCGCCAGCACCGAAAGCGGCCAGCAGAGGATGAAGTAGACCGCCGCTACCGTTCCGAAGACGAGGAAGGGGCTGAAGGTTGCGTTGTTGATGATCTGCCCCTGGCGGGTGAGTTCGGTGAAGCCGATGATCGCCGCGAGCGAGGTGCCCTTGATGAGCTGCACCAGGAAGCCGACCGTCGGCGCGACTGCGATACGGGCGGCCTGCGGCAGGATCACGTAGCGCATGCGGTTGAAGTAGCGCAGACCCAGTGCGGTCGCCGCTTCCTTCTGGCCTGGCGGGATCGCCTCGATGCAGCCCCGCCAGATCTCGCCGAGGAAGGCGCTGGCATGCAGCGTCAGCGCGATCGTGGCGGCGATCCACGGATTGATCGCAAAGCCGAAGATGTTCATGCCGAAGAACACAAGGAAAAGCTGCATCAGCAGCGGCGTGCCCTGGAATATGCGGATGAAGCCGGTGGCAAGGAGGCGCGGCAGCTGCAGATCCGAGACGCGCGCAAGCGCGATCACGAGACCTCCGATGCCGCCGCCGATGAAGGCGATCGCCGAGAGCGCGATCGTCCAGCGCGCCGCATAGACGATGATCCAGAATTCAGGCCATCCGAAAGCTCTGATTAGCATGTCTCTACCTCACCGGCTCAGCGGATATTTGAAGGCTCTTTTCTCGATCACCGAGAAGAGAGCCGAGAAGCCAATGGACATCACGAGGTAGATCAGGGTGACGGTGATATAGACCTCGAAGCTTGCGAAGGTGGCCGATTGCAGGTCGTTGCCGGCCGCCGCCAGATCGTCGGCGGAAATGACCGAGACGACGCTGGTATTGAGCATCAGGTAGATGAACTGGCTGGTGAGCGCCGGATAGACGGTTCGCAGCGCCGGCTTCATGATGATGTAGCGGAAAATCTGCACCTTGGAGAGGCCAAGCGCAGTGCCAGCTTCGACCTGGCCTTTCTGCACGGATTCGATACCGGCGCGGATGATCTCGGTGCCGTAGGCGCCAAAATTGACCACCAGCGCGAAAAGAGCCGCGCTGTTGGGGGAAAGCCTCAAACCCAGCGAGGGCAGGCCGAAGAAGATGAAGAAGATCTGCACCAGAAAAGGCGTGTTGCGGATGATCTCGATATAGGCGTCGATCACCAAGCGCAGCGGTGTCGGGCCGGATGTCTTGCCCCAGGCGCAGAAGATCGACACCACGAGCCCGATCAGCATCGCGCCGACCGAAAGCTGGATCGTTAGCCATGCGCCGAGCAGAAGCTGATTGAAGCCCGCGAGCACCGGCTCGAAGTTGAAATTGTACAACTTGGGTCCTCCCCGATGTGGTTCGGGAGAGACGACGCTCCTCTGCGCGTCCCTTAATTTAGATCGATCTAAAAACTTTCAGCGAAGCCGTCAACGGGCAATCCGCAATTATTTTATAGGGCGAACTTGGGCACGGGCACACAAGACTGGCGTATATGCAGCTTGGGCTGCTTCACAATCTTGCGAGGTGAACGCGTGGGTTCTTCCAGTCTTTCGATCAGAAGCTTGGCGGCATTTTCGCCGATTGCCACCGGCGCCGTGGACACCGAGGTAAGCCGCGGGCGCATGGTTTCCGCATCCGTAACATCGTCGAAGCCGACCAGGGAGAAATTCTCGCCGACCTTGAAACCCAGATCGTGAAGCCCGGCGGAAAGACCGAGCGCGATCACATCGTTGAAGCAGATGACGGCCGTCGGCTTTTCGGTCTGCTCGAACAGGAGCTGCGCGGAACGGGGTATTTCGGCCGTCTGATAGGGAATGCGGACAATCCTTTCGGCGCTCAGGCCGCGCGAGCGCATGGCGTCGCAAAATCCCTCGATACGTTCGTTGTAAGCCGAATGGATCGGCCCGTGGACCGCGAAGGCAATTCTCTCGTGACCGAGGGAGGCGAGATAGTCGACCGCCTGGTGCATGCCGGCAGCATAGTCGACACCCGCGTAGTCGACCTCGTCGGTGATGTGGCGCAACGCCTGTACGAGCGGGAGGTCCCATTCCAGAAGCCGGGTCAGGAATTCGCGCTCCGTGCCGGCCGCCGGGCAAAGGATCACGCCGTCGACGCCGTGCTCTCGCATGCGGCGCATCACCATATCCTGCCGGTCGACGAGATCGCCGCTGTTGGCGAGGATGACCACCATACCGGCGGCATCGATCACCGCCTCTATGCCGCCGAGGAGTTCGGCGAAGAAGGGATTGGTGAGGTTCGGAACGATGACCCCGACGGTATGGCTGCGCTCGGCCCTGAGCCTTGCCGCACCCATGTTGTAGACATAGCCGAGCTCCCGCATCGCTTCCTCGACACGGCTGCGGGTCTCGGCGCCCACCAGCGGGCTCTTGCGGATGACGAGCGAGGCCGTCGCCCGCGAGACATTGGCTCGCCGGGCCACGTCGAGGAGCGTCACGCGGCTTTTCTTTCGGTCTTCGGAGGGCATGTTCGTCACTTGTCGAAGGCAGGGTGATCCCCGGAAATCTACCGGGGCGATTCTTCCCTATATTCGTGCCAGACCGCAGGGCGGATCAAGTGGGCTTCTTCGGATGACGACGTTACTCGGCCGCGATCGGCGGCACCAGTCCGGGCAGGATACGCAAATCCATCCCGCCCGGCGGGTGGTTCTTTTCCCGGAATTGGCTCGGCGGCGCTCCGACCACCCGCTTGAAGGCGCGGCTGAACGAGGCCTCGGAATCATAGCCGAGCCGTTCGGCGACCACGGCGACGCGCTGGCCCTCCCGAAGCCACAGGCGGGCCTGGTGCATGCGCATGCTGGCTACATATCGGGCGGGCGTTTCTCCCACCACCTCGGCAAACCGCTGGGCGAAACCGGAACGGGACGCACCCATCAGCCGGGCCATTTCCTCCACGGTCCAGTCATGCGCGGGATCGAGATGGATGGCCGCCAGCACGCGTCCGACCTCCGGGTTGCGCACAGCCGCGAGCCAGCCGGTGGAATCGCCGCAGCCATGCTCGACCCAGGTGCGGATGAGGGTTGCCGTCAGCACGTCCGCTAACCGCGCGAGGATGCCGCCGGCACCCACACGGTTCATTTCCACCTCCCGCGCCATGGCATCCAGCAGAGCTGGTATCGCAGGTTCGCTGGCCGCAAGATCGTCGGTGCGCATTACATCGGGCATGAGTTGCAGCAACGGATGCAGCCGGTCGACGTTGAATTTCATCAAGGCGAAGAACAACAGGTTCCGTCCGCCCGGGCGAGGGCATTCGAGATCGAAAATGCCTTCGCACACCTGTTTTCGGGCGATATCGTCAACCCGTCTCGGTGGGACGCCCGGTTCACTTGCCAGAACATGCGCATCGCCGCGCGGAAGCAAAAGCGCATCTCCGGCATTGAGCTTCATCCATTCGCCGGAAGGCGCCTGCAGCCAGCACTTGCCGGCGGCGACGAAATGGAACCGCGCCGCCTCCTGCGCGGGAAAGGCCGTCGCCCATGGCTCGCAGGGTTGGCAACGGCCGTATTCGACACCGTCGAGCCGCAGCCCCCGCAGCATTTCGCTAAGGGGATCGGCAATTGTGCTTCGCAACATTTTGGACGAATTGTCAAGCATTCTGGATTTCCTAGCATAGAAACTCCAGCCTGTCACGCGTAGTTTCCGCCTCCAATTTCAAGGAGACGAAGCATGATGGACTCTCTACCAAGTGATTCCGATAGTTTTGATGACGGCCGCCGCGATGCTGCCTGGGCTGCGGTGGTCTCTCTCGCGCTCGGCGTCTTCGGTCTGGTAACTGCGGAATTCCTGCCGGTCAGCCTCTTGACGCCGATGTCGCAGGATCTCGGCGTCAGCGTCGGCGCTGCGGGCCAATCCGTGACCATGACCGCCGTCGTGGGGGCGATCGCCGGGCCGGGCGTGGTGATCGGCATGCGCAACATAAACCGCCGCTGGACGCTGCTGGGCCTCACTTCGCTGCTGATCATTTCCAGCTTGCTTGCGGCTTTCGCCAATGGTCTTCCGATGCTGCTTCTCTCCCGCGTGCTTCTCGGCATCGGTCTCGGCGGTTTCTGGGCCATGTCGGCGGCACTTGCCATGCGTCTCGTACCGGGAAGGCTGATGCCGCGGGCCATGGCAGTCATCCTGACCGGCGTATCGGTCGCCACCGTCACTGCGGCGCCGGTCGGGGCATGGATCGGTGCGACGCTCGGATGGCGGGCCGCCTTCCTCATCGCAGCCGGCGTCGGCGCGTTCACGCTCGTGGTTCAGGCGCTGACTATCCCATCCCTGCCGCCGGCCGGAGCTCCAAGCATCAATACGCTTTTCGCGCTCCTGCGCCGCCCGCGGGTCAGGCTCGGACTTGCCACGACGCTGCTGGTCGTTGCCGGGCACTTCGCCGGGTTCACCTATGTCCGGCCGTTCCTCGAACAGATCCCGCGGTTCGGCGTCGAGGCGATCTCGCTTACGCTGCTCGCCTACGGCATCGGCGGCTTCTTCGGCAATCTCTTCGGCGGCTTCCTGGCCGAGCGCAACACCGGCCTCGCCGTGAGCATTGCGGCAGCCGGGATTGCGATCACCGCGTTCATCCTCGTCGCGGTGGGAATTTCGCCGATTGCGACCGTGCTGGCGGTGACCGCCTGGGGCTTTGCCTTCGGTGCTCTGCCGGTGAGCGTTCAGAGCTTCACCACCCGTGCAGCTTCCGATGAAGCCGAAAGCGCGGGTGCGCTGCTCCTGACGACCTTCCAGATCGCGATTTCCAGCGGCGCTATCTTCGGCGGGCTTCTGGTGGAATCTCAAGGGCCGCTCGGTGTCTTCGCCTTCGCCGGCATTGCCTCGCTTCTCGGCGCATCGCTGATGACCTTCAGTGGCCGTGCGCGACTGCAGCAGGCGTGACGGCAACCGGCCGGACCTGATCCCAGGTCCGGCCGGTTTTTTCAGTTCCTACTCGGCGGCGAGCGTCTGACGACCGCTGTTGATGTCGATGAGACGCCGTGCGCGCTCGAGGCTTGCAGGCTGTTCGTTACGGTGGCGCGAGCCGATTTCCATCATCAATACCGTATCGGGCAGGAAGGTGAGCTCGGAGAAGATCTCTTCCCAGGCGATGTCGCCCCAGCCGAGCGGCATATGCAGGTCGCCGAGCCCCATGGCGGTCAGTTCCTGCGGATGGAAGCCCTTGTAGAAGCCCTGCGGCCGGCCGAAGGAATCGTGCACATGCAGATGGCCGGTGACAGGCGCCATGGCGCGTAGCTCTTCCCGGAAATCCAGGCCCCGATAGGTGGATTCGATATAGGCGTGGCTGAAATCGATGAGCGCCACGAGGTTGGGATGGTTGACCGCCTTGACGGTCTCGGCGATCTGGGCCGGTGTCTGGCGATACTGGCCGAGCTCGGTGGTGAAGATGTTTTCGAGCGCGACCCGCACGCCGTAGCGCTTGGCGAACTCGGCGACCTCCACCAGCGCTTCGCGCTCGCGCTCGTCGGCTCCTGCGCGTTCGGCGATCTGGTCGGCCCTGAGGCAGCCGCCGTGCTGCACGATGACGCGGGCATCGATGCGGTCGCAGACCTCGATCAAGGCCTTGGCGGCGGCGATCTGATAGCCTTGAGTGACCGGGTCCATGAAATTCGAAGAGACGAGCCCGTGCACCGTGTAGCGGAAGGGAAACTGCTTCACGAGTTCCGCGAGCCTGTCTGCCCGTTCGGCGATGATGCGGCCGCCGCTGATGAGGTCGATGCTGGTCAGCCCGAGCTCGACCGTCTCAACACCCATGTCCGCGAGACGCCGCAGGTCTTCGGCAAGACTGTCCAGTTCGCCGTCGACGGAACCGGAATTGAAGCCGGTGGAAATGAGATTGCCCATGATATTCTCCGATCGTGGTTTGCTTAAGCCGGGTGAATGTCGATCCGCTTCCCGTCTTCAATGGAGAAGGCATGCAGCGCATCGTCGAAGGTGAAGTGAACGGGGGTGCCGGATGAAAGTTCTTCGGTATCGGTGTCGAGAGCGACGAGGCGGTTGCCGTTGACCTCCGCATGGATGAGGCGCGAACCGCCGAGTTCCTCCACGTAGTCCACGATGCCCGGAATGGTGCCGATCTGCGGGCCGATCGTCCGCTTGACGGCTTCGGGACGGATGCCGAGCACGATCTTGCGTCCCGGCACTCGATGGCCGTTGAGCGAGCTGACTGCGATCCTGCCGCCCTGGCCGTGTACGAAATGGCCTTCGGCGTCGAATTCGCCCTCCAGCAGGTTCATGGCCGGCGAACCGATGAAGTCGGCGACGAAACGGCTGACGGGGCGGTTGTAGATTTCCGCCGGTTTGCCGACTTGCTCCACATGTCCGCCATTCATGATCACGAGCCGGTCGGCCAATGTCATCGCTTCCGTTTGGTCGTGGGTGACGAAGATCGACGTGACGCCGAGTTGGCGGTGCAGTCGGCGCACCTCGCCGCGCATCGCTACCCTCAGCTTGGCGTCGAGGTTGGAGAACGGCTCGTCGAAGAGGAAGACCTTGGGCTCGCGAACCATGGCACGGGCCATGGCGACGCGCTGGCGCTGGCCACCCGAAAGTTCGCCTGGCCGGCGGGCGAGCAGGGCTTCCAGACCGACTGACTGTGCCACCTTCAGCACGCGTTCCTCGCGCTGGGGTTTCGCCATGCCGGCGACCTTCAGCGCATAGCCGATATTGCCCGCGACCGTCATGTGCGGGTAGAGCGCATAGTTCTGGAACACCATGGCGCAGCCGCGCTCGCGCGGCTCAAGCTGGTTGACCACGCGGTCTTCGATGGCGATCTCGCCGGCCGTGATCTCCTCCAGTCCCGCGATCATCCGCAACAGGGTCGACTTGCCGCAGCCGGAAGGGCCGAGAATGACGATGAACTCGCCGGCCTGGATTTCGAGATCGACGCCGTGAATGATGTCGGCCTTGCCGTATCGCTTCTTGACGTTTCTGATGCTGATGGCTGTCATGGGTTCATCCGATCACTTGTCTTTGGTGATGAGGCCGCGCACGAACCAGCGCTGCATGAATGCGACGACCAGGAGAGGGGGAAGCATCACGAGCAGCGCCCCGGCCATCGTTACGTT
The DNA here is from genome assembly GCF_057559155.1 of Rhizobium moroccans. Taxonomy (NCBI): domain Bacteria; kingdom Pseudomonadati; phylum Pseudomonadota; class Alphaproteobacteria; order Hyphomicrobiales; family Rhizobiaceae; genus Rhizobium; species Rhizobium moroccans. The sequence goes on from NZ_JBHFJG010000006.1 coordinate 85,373, forward strand.
CCAATCGGGCGTGCCGTTCTGGGCGGGAATGAGCGCCTTCAGTTCCATCACCACCGTGCCGTAATTCGGCCGGTCGGTGGTGACCAGCAGCGGCCAGAGATACTGGTTCCACGACGAGACGAACATGATGGTGGCAAGCGCCAGCATGTTCGTGCGCGAAAGCGGGATGAGCACCTCGAAGAAGAAGCGCATCGGGCCGGAACCATCCATCTTCGAGGCTTCCACCAATTCGTCGGGGATCGTCATGAAGAACTGCCGGTAGAGGAAGGTTCCGGTCGCGGTGGCGATCAACGGCAGGATGAGGCCCGTATAGGAGTTGAGCAGGTTCCAGTTCAGCTCGATACGGATGCCCGCGATTGTCTCCACCAGCGAGGTGATGCCGGTCGCATCGAGTAACGCCTGGAAGGGCAGGAGCGCGTTGGCGGCGATCGAATAGGTCGGCACGATGCGGACTTCCAGAGGCAGCATGAGCGTCAGGAAGATCAGCCAGAAACACAGCATCCGGGCGCGGTAATTGAAGAACACGATCGAGAAGGCCGAGAGGGCGGCGATGGTGATCTTGCCGATCGTCACACCCCCCGCGACGACCAGCGTGTTGAGAAGTTTCGGGCCGAGGTCGGCGCGGCTCCAGGCGGCCGACAGATTTTCCATGAGATGGGAGCTCGGCCATAGCGTGAGCGGCACCCGCGCCACCTCGGGCAGCGACAGGGAGGCGGCAACCAGCACGATCCAGAAAGGAGTGATGATGATCACCAGGCCCAGCGCCATGACGGCGTAGGTGACGAAGTCGAAAAAGGAGGAACGCTCGATCATGAATGAAAACTCACGTGTAGTGGATACGGCGCTCGACCCATTTGAACTGCACGAAGGTCAGCGTGATCACGATCAGCATCAGAACGATCGATTGGGCGGCGGCGCCGGAATAATCGAGGCTTTTGAAGCCGTCGTAGTAGATCTTGTAGACCATCACCTCCGTGCTGCCGATCGGCCCGCCTTCCGTCATCGTGTCGATCAGCCCGAAGCTGTCGGTGAAGGTGGAGATGATGTTCATGATCAGCAGGAAGAAGGTGGTGGGCGCGATCAGCGGAAGCTGCAGGTCGAGCATGCGGCGGGCGGGCCGGGCGCCGTCCATGGCGCCCGCTTCGGCGATCGATCGCGGAATCATCTGCAGCGCGGCGAGAAAGAAGACGAAATTGTAGCCGATGCTGAGCCAGGCATGGGAAATGATCACCATGATCAGCGCGTGCAGGCCGTTCGTGGCAGGGTCCCATATGCCCGGCCAGATCCGGTTCAGCGAGCCGATCATGCCGGCTTGCGGCGAGAAGATGAATCGGAACGCCACGCCGACCACCGGCGCTGCTAGCGCATAGGGCCAGATGAAGACGGACTGAAAGATCTTGGTGCCCTTGAGCCCGCGATCGACGAACAGCGCCAGCACGAGCGCGATGCCCATGGAGATGCCGGTGGCTGCCGCGGCATAGACGGCACTCCGACCCACCGTGGACCAGTAGCGCCCGTCGCCGAAGACACCCATGAAATTGTCGAAGCCGACCCATTCATTGCCGCCGCCCCAGGCCTGTTCCAGGGTGAAGGCCCAGTAGAGAGCCTGCGAGGTAGGCCAGTAGAAGAAGACCAGGACCAGAATAAGCTGCGGGGCTATCAGCAGCCACGGCAGGACCCGGTTGCGATAATGGGCGCGTCGTTCCATCGATGATCAATCCGCAGTGACGTGAAGCACGAGCGCGGGCGGGAACCGTAAGG
>NZ_JBHFJG010000006.1:87153-89874 GCF_057559155.1 Rhizobium moroccans
ACCGTAAGGCCCCCCCGCTCCGCAATCGCATCAGTTGAGGCTCGCGCCCTTGTAGGTCTTTTCGAAGCGGCGCAGGATTTCGTTGCTCCGTGCGGCCGCATCGTCGAGCGCCTGCTGCACCGGCTTGTCGTTGAAGAGGACCGCCTGCATCGCATCGCCGATTTCCTTGCGGATGGCGTTGAAATTGCCGAGCCGCACGCCGCGGGTATATTCGGTCGGCGGAGTGGCCGTCAGGCTTTCGATGGCCAGTTCGCGGCCCTTGTAGGGAGCGTTGTCGTAGAAGCCCTTGGCCTTCATGGCCTGGAAGCCCGTATTGGTGACCGGGATGTAGCCCGTGACCGTCGACCACCATTCTGCCTGGTCCGGCTGGGCGAGGAAGTTGAAGAATGCCGCAACACCCTTGTACTCTTCTTCCGACTTGCCCCTCAGCGTCCAGAGCGAGGCGCCTCCGACCAGCGAATTGGTGCGCGGGAAGCCGTCGAGCATCGGCAGCATGGCGACTTCCCAATGCATGTCCTTGATGGCCTGCTTGCCGAAAGTGCCATGGTCGGCGATCGAGGAGCTGGTGATCTGGCACTTGCCGTTGACGAAGGCGTCGTTGGCGGTTTCGCCGACTGCCTTGCTCTTGTTTACGAAGAGACCCTCGTCGTACATCTTCTTGATCCAGGTCAGCTGGTCGACGAACTTGGTCTTGTTGAAGGTCACTTCGGCATCAAGGCCTTCATAGCCGTTGCCCTTGGTGGCGATCGGCTGGTTGTGGATGGCGGAGAACTGCTCGAACCATTGCCATACGCCGGTCGGGTCGAAAGCGACCGGGCAATCATAGCCCTTCGCCTTCATGTCGCGCGCGACCTTTTCCACTTCGCTCCAGGTCTTCGGCAGACCCTCGAAGCCCACGGCCTTCAGCGCGTCCGTGTTGTAGTAGATCATTGCCGTGGAAGAGTTGAACGGCATGGAGAGCAGTTCGCCCTTCGGCGATGAATAATAGGACGCGATGCCGGAGAAATAGTTGTTCCAGTCGATCTGATAGCCGTTCTTTTCCATCAGCTCGCGAACGGGCAGGTAGGCACCGGACAGCATCAGGTCGAGCGTGCCGCCGTCGGAGATCTGCGTGACGGCCGGCTGCTTCTTGGCGCGGAACGCGGCGATCGTGTTCTGCAGGTTGTTCTCGTAGGTTTCCTGGCTGACGCAGACGATCTCGTAATCCTGCTGCGAGGCGTTGAAAGCCTTGCACATGTCCTGAATGCGCTCGCTGAGATCGCCGCTGAGGCCGTACCAGAATTCGAACTTTACAGGCGCGGCAAGGCTCGACGATGCGGTGAGGGCGAGCATGCTGGCGGTGAGGGTGGAAAGCAACCAGTTGCGTTTCATCGGATGTCTCCAGATTGGGTGCGAGCGACCGTTTGATCGGCGCAGGTACTAGGCCCAATCGATGACAGAGACGTGTAGTGGGCGTGAATATCTAATGACGCGAACGCCCAGGCATGGGCAAAAGATCAGCGCCCGCCGAAACGATCGTCGGCCCGAGGGCCGCTGAGGTCCACAATCTTCGGCCAAGCCGAAAACTCGAATTTTTTGAGAGGAAATTGTCTGATCCTGGTAGTGATCAAACTGGAATGGTGCCCAGAAGAGGACTCGAACCTCCACACCCTTTCGGGTACCAGCACCTGAAGCTGGCGCGTCTACCAATTCCGCCATCTGGGCGACGGAGATGGCATGTAAGGGGGCTAAACTTCCCTGTCAACCGACTTTTTGAAGTTTCTGTGTCAGGGATGAAAAAAGCCTCTCCCGCTCCTTCCGGTGCCGCCTCAGGCCTCGCCTTTTTCAGCCGATGTCCGATCGAGATGGCCGAGATCGCGCTCGGGATCGATCACGTCGCGCACCCGCTGCTTCAACTCCTTCGGCCCGGGAAAGCCGCCGTCGCGTTTGCGCTCCCAGATGAGCTCTCCATCGAGCCTAATCTCGAAATTGCCGCCGGCGCCGGGGATGAGCGCGATCTCGCCGAGACTGTCGGAAAAGGTCTGCAGCAGTTCCTGCGCCATCCAGCCGGCGCGGAGCAACCAGTTGCACTGGGTGCAGTAGAGAATGGTAATGCGCGGTTTTTCCATGGGAATCGTCTTTCCTCTATCCCGGTATTCGTCTCACGAAAATGTCACCTCGCAAAGTCAAGTTTTGAACATCGCGATCTCGACAGTTTCCGTTCTTCCGTCATTTTGCACCGCGATAACGCATCTCTGCAAATCCAAAGAGGCTCTCATGGCATTTGAAAACAGTTCACGTTCCCGTCTCATCGTCCCGGCTCTGGCGCCGGTCTACAGCTCCACCCATGAGATCGCCGAGACGATCCTGCGCGTGGCCGCCGGCGTACTGCTCGTCACCCATGGTTTCGGCAAGATCATGAACCCCTTCGGGGCTGTCGGGATGGTCGAGGGACTGGGCTTCTACCCAGGTGTCTTCTGGTCGCCGCTTCTTTCGGCCACCGAATTTTTCGGGGGTATCCTCGTGGCGATCGGCCTTTTCACCCGACCGGCGTCCTTCGCCGCCATGATCGTGCTGCTCGTCACGGTCTATTTCCACGGGGTGGTACGGGGAGAAGGCCTCGGTGGCGCGGAAAAATCCATCCTCTGGGCGGCGATCTTCCTGTTCTTCGCCGTGCGCGGCGGCAACAGCCATTCGGTGGACGCCAAGCTCGGCCGCACGTTCTGAACTTCGCTGGCTGGG
>NZ_JBHFJG010000007.1:0-77434 GCF_057559155.1 Rhizobium moroccans
CCGAACGGGACACGTCGCGTGTCACCTATAAAATTCAATACGAGGCACACGACGTGTCCCGGCCGTCCTCGGATCGCGCTTCGCTTGTCCGAGGATGACGAAAAGAAAACCGCTGCAGCACCAAGAGAGGAGTCCGTCCACTCGTCACCCTCGGGCCTTCGAGGAAACCGTTCAATACTCGGGTCGTCCTCCTCGGGCCTGACCCGAGGACGAGGGTGGACAAAGCGAAAACCGTCGCCTAACCAGTCCTCGTCAGTTGCAGGGAGATTGGTCGATGGCTGTGAAGGATGTGAGAACGGGAGTTCGCAATGAGGAGGGGATTGCCGCGGTCCTCGGCATCTTGAAGCAGGCCTTCGGCGAGCGCTTCCAGACCGGCCGGTCCTTCCGCGAACAGCATGCCCACACCGCCACTTATCTGCCGTCGCAACTGCCGGACGGCGTCGTCTTCGTCGAAAGTTCCGAGGACGTGAAGACGGTGGTGAAGGCCTGTGCGAGCCATCGCGTGCCCGTCATTCCCTTCGGCACGGGCTCTTCGCTCGAAGGGCAGGTCAATGCGCCCTCCGGCGGCATCTCCATCGATTTCAGCCGCATGAACCGCGTGCTCAGCATCAGCCCCGCCGATCTCGACGTCACCGTCGAGCCGGGCATCACCCGTGAGGAGCTGAACCGGGAGCTGCGCGATACCGGCCTCTTCTTCCCGATCGATCCGGGCGCCAACGCCTCGATCGGCGGCATGGTGGCGACCCGCGCTTCCGGCACCAATGCGGTTCGCTACGGCACGATGAAGGACAATGTCCTGTCGCTGACGGTCGTCACCGCCGATGGCGAGGAGGTCCGCACCGCCCGCCGCGCGAAGAAGTCCTCCGCCGGCTATGATCTCACCCGCCTTTTCGTCGGCTCCGAAGGCACGCTCGGTGTCATCACCTCGGTGACGCTGCGCCTGCAGGGCATTCCCGAAAAGATTGGCGGCGGCGTCTGCGCCTTTCCGACCCTCCAGGCCGCCTGCGATGCCGTCATCATGACCATCCAGATGGGCATTCCCATCGCCCGCATCGAACTGCTGGATGACGTGCAGATACGCGCCTGCAATGCCTATTCCGGCCTCAGCTACCCGGAAAAGCCGACGCTTTTCCTGGAATTCCACGGCACCGAGGAGACCGTGGCGCTGCAATCCGCCCAGTTTTCCGAAATCGCGGCCGAATGCGGCGGCGACGAGTTCCGCTGGACCGACAATGCCGAGGAGCGCACCAAGCTCTGGAAGGCCCGACACGATGCCTATTGGGCGAGCCGGGCGCTGGCGCCGCATCTCGACGGGCTTTCCACCGATGTCTGCGTGCCGATCTCGCGGCTTGCCGAATGCGTGGCCGAGACCCAGGCCGATATCGCCCGTGAGGGCTTGCTCGCGCCGATCGTCGGCCATGCGGGTGACGGCAATTTCCACGTGCTCATCCTTTTTGACGGCAAGGACCCGTCTTCCGTCGCGAAGGTCGAGGCTTTCACGGAACGCCTCAATCGCCGCGCTCTCGCCATGGATGGCACCTGCACCGGCGAGCACGGCATTGGCCAGGGCAAGATGGCTTTCCTGGAAGAGGAACTCGGCGGTGCGCTGGGGCTGATGCGTTCCATCAAGAAAGGGCTCGATCCCGACAATATCTTCAATCCCGGCAAGATCCTGCGGCCTCTTTAAGGAGGGCTCCCGCAAGCGTGACCTGCCAGCGGTCTTTCGACCTTTTCATTTCGTGGTGAAACGCACTAGGGTGACAAGAAAACGCGATTGCCGTTGAGATTATGTGAGGCGAACGGAACGGAAGGAAACGGGGACGGTGCTTCAACGCATCATGCTTGCAATCGGCGGACTTGTCGTGGTGGCGCTTTTCACCGCGCTGCTCGCTCCGTTCTTCGTGGATTGGTCGAGCTTTCGCGTCGCCTTCGAGGAGCAGGCGAGCCGCATCCTCGGCAAGAAGGTCTCCGTCCACGGCTCCGTCGATGCGCGTATCCTGCCGTTTCCCTCCGTCACCCTGCATGATGTGAGGGTCGGAACCGATACCGACGGCCAGCCGCTGGTTCAGGTCGCCCGGTTCTCGATGGATATGGAGCTTGCGCCTTTCCTGTCGGGCGAGGCGCGTATTTTCGACATGCGCATTGAGGAGCCGAAGGCGCGCATTCGCGTATTGCAGGACGGCACGCTCGATTGGATGCGCGGCAGCCGCCCGGCGATCCCGGCCCGCACCGTCGTCATCGAGGATGTGCACATCACCGATGGCGCGATCGACTTGATCGACGAGCAGACCGGCAAGTCGCGCCGCCTCACCGGGCTTTCGGCCGATATGTCGGCTGAAAGGCTCACCGGTCCCTGGCGGGGCGAGGGCGCCGCGATCCTTGATGGCCATGGCGCGCGCTTCACGCTGGCGAGCGGCGAGATCGACCGCGCGGCGGCCCGGCTTCCGCTTCGGCTGCGCCTATGGCCGGAGGCGCAGCCGGTCGAAGTCAATCTCGACGGCGAGCTGGCGATTGCCGACAACAAGCCGCTATACCGCGGCAATTTCACCTTCGGCTTTCTGCAGGAGGAAGACGAGACCGAGCCCGTGGAACCGCCGCCTCCGGGGCCACGCGTCAAGGGTGGTTTCGAACTCACCAACGAGCGCTTCCGCATCCCGGAATACCGCTTGGAGGCAGGCGCTCCGGACGACCCTTACGTCGTGACCGGCGAGGCGACGCTGGATACCGGCGAAAAGCCGGAATTCCTGTTGACCGCGGAGGGCCAGCAGATCGATGTCGACCGCCTCGGCAACGGCAATCGGGGCAAGACAGGCCGGTATGCGGCCGCCTCCGCCAATCGCCGCATCAACGCCTTCATCGAGCTTGCAGCCCGCATTCCCGTTCCGCAGATGCCCGGCAAGGCGACGCTTCGCCTGCCGGCGATCGTCGCCGACGATACGACCATCCGCGACATCCGTCTCGATATCCGCCCCGCCGGCCAGGGCTGGACCGTCGACAATGTGGTGGCGACCTTGCCGGGACGCACGCAGGTCGAAGGCAAGGGCCTGCTGACACTGGCCGGCCGGCCCTCCTTCGTGGGCGATCTCCTGCTCGCCTCGACCCAGCCTTCGGGTCTCGCGGACTGGCTTTCCGGCCAGGTGGACCCGGCCATCCGGCAATTGCGCACTGCGGGTTTCTCGGCGAAGGTCAATCTGACGCCGGAACTGCAGCGGTTCGACGACCTCGAGCTGGCGATCGGCCCGGCGACGCTGAAAGGCAGCGTCGAACGGCAGTCGCAGTCGAACGCCGTACCCGCGCTGACGCTCGATCTTTCGGGCAACGAGATCGATATCGATGCCATGCGGGCGCTCGCCTCGCTGATGACGGGCGACGATGCCGGTCAGGCCGTGCTCGACCACCGCATCGCCGCCAATCTGAAAGCCGACCGGTTCACCGCCTTCGGCGTGGCGGCGGAAAAGGTCGATACCGTCTTCACGCTTTCGGAAGGCGCACTGTCGCTGGAACGGCTGACGGTCGGCAGCCTGGAGGGGGCGACGATCAATGCCCGCGGCAAGGCGGAAGGCTCTCTGCTCTCCTATCTCGGCAATGCGACCGTCACTCTGAAGGCGGCAAATCCCGGCCGTTTCCTCGCAATGCTGCGCGACCGCCTGCCGCCGCATCCGGCCCTGCAAAAGCTGGCGCGCAATTCCGCCTGGTTCGCCGATACCGATCTTTCCGCCGACCTGACGATCGGCGGGGCCGGACGAAGCGGCATTTCCGCGGTGGTGACGGGCGCCATGAACGGGAGCAGGCTTTCCGCGGATCTGGAACTGCCACGCATCTTCGATCTCACCGGCGGGCCGGATTTTTCCGTCAAGGCTAGGCTCGACAATCCGACGCCGTCGATTCTTCTCGGCCAGGCGGGTTTCGATCCGCTGCCTTTTGAGGGCGATGGCGCCGGCCGTCTGGAACTCGATCTCCGTCAGCAGGGAGAAGGGCCTGCCGCCGCCGACTTTTCTTTCCGCACGGAGCGCACGCAGCTTTCGGCCAAGGGCGATGTCGATCTGAAGGCGGGTGGTTTCGGTGAGGGAAGGGCGCATGTGGATCTGCGGAGCGCCGATCTCGAACCCTATCTGCTGATGACGGGCATCGGCCTGCCGCAATTCGGCTCGGGCCTGCCGCTCCGGTTTGCGGGAGACGTGGCCGTGACCCCGCAGACCGTGAATCTGACGGGCGTGAACGGCGAGGCCGCCGGCAGCGCCTTTTCAGGCGAGCTGAACATCGATCGCACTCTACCGGGCTATCCCGCATCCGGATCGCTCGACTTCGATACGCTCGATTTGGCTTGGCTTGGCGAAGCCGTCTACGGGCCTTTGACCGAACCCGAGAGCGGTGCCTTTTCGGCAAGGGATTTCGGCCGGCCGATCTTCGGCGACGCCGATGTGAGCCTAAACGTGAAGGCCAAGGCCTTCTGGGCGGGCATGGCCGGCAGGATCGATGATTTTTCCGCGAAGCTCGTGCACAAGAATGGCGGTGTCACGATCGAGGACGGAAACGGGACGTGGCAGGGCGGCAGGGTTTCGGGCCGCATGATGATGTCGAACGGCGAAGGCGCCGGTATCTTCCAGACGAAAATCCACCTGGAGGACGCCGATCTTACGCCACTGGTCTGGAACCTTGACGAAGTGCCGATCGCAAGCGGCAAGCTGGGGCTCGATCTTTCGGCGGAGGTGACGGGAAAGAGTGTTGCCGAACTCGTGGATTCGGCCGGAGGCTCCGGCGAGATACGGCTCTCCGACCTTGCAGTCGAGGGCATCAATCCGAATGCCCTGCCGCCGCTCTCCGCCGAGATCGACAAGCTCGAGGGGGAGGTGACGGAAGCGAAGGTCCTGCCTCTGCTATCGAAGGTCGTGCACAAGGGCTCCGCCAATCTTGGTCAGGTCGCCATTCCCTTCACCATCACCGATGGCGAACTCCGGGCACAGAACGTCGCGGCCTCGACCGGTCCGGCGAAGCTGATGGGGGATGTCCGCGTCGATCTCCTGAAAGAGGCGCTCCAGGGCAATCTCGCGATCACATATGACGCCGGAGATGAAGCCATCGCGGGCGGAGATCCGACGGTGCGGCTCGTCTATTCCGGCGATCTTGCCGCGCCTAAAAAGACGATCGATGCCGCGCCGCTCACGAATTTCCTGTCGCAGCGCGCCTTCGAACGTGAACGGCGGCGCGTGGAGGCGCTACAGGCGAGCGTGTTGGAAAAGCAGCGCCTTCGCCGCGAGGTCGCGCTTTATAATTTCCAGGCGGCGGAGCGTGAGGCGGCCCGCCAGAAGGCGGAGGCCGAAGAGCGTGCGCGGCAGGAAGCCGAAGCCAGAAGGCAGGCGGAAGCCGAAACGCGCCGGCAAGCCGTTCTCGCCGAACAGCGCCGACAGCGGGAAACGCAAGGAAATCAGCCGTCGGCACCCGTTCTGAGCGTGCCTCCCACCGAGGACGTCATCCGGGAGAGCCTGCCGCCGCTCGGAAATTCAGCGTTCCAGAGCCTGCCGGGCGTTCAATAGCGGGTTTGCCATGACTGATTTTCACGTCGTTACTTCGCCAAGTGCCGCCGGCAGCTTGAAATATGCCGTCGAACGCCTTGGTTTGTCGGGCGACGTGCACTGCATCATGGATGATCTGAGACTCGGTCCCCTCGCCAGCGAAAGGGAGCGGTTTCTGTTTTGGCAGGGCCTTTCCAAGGGATATGGCGATGATGATCTGGATTTAACGATGCACGGGGAAGAGGATGTCTTTGCTCCGTGGCGGATATTGCGCGAGCAGGTGATTTCCGGAGGGCCGCATCGCGTGTTGATCTGGGCAAGCGGCAGCGGGGCGGACTATGTTTTCCTGCGGATGGCCTGCCATCGGCTTGCGGATACGGGGGCAACCCTGATGCATATTCCGGTGCCGCCGCGGCACGGTTTGCACGCTGTTGCCGTCCATACGCCGCAGTCGCTGATCGGTTTTGCGAGGGACGCAACTGTTGTCCCGGAGGGCGACCGTCGCCGCCTTGCCGCGGAATTCGAGGCGATCGCCGTTCGGCCGGAGCTCTTGCGGGAATGCGACGGGTCCGGACATCTGCGTTTCCGCGATCTGTCGGTTCACGATGCCTTCATACTGGAAAATTGCTCAGCCGAATGGCGCCTTGCGGCGCGGGTCGCAGGCGATGTGATGGGGAAATGTGACCCCCGAAACGGACTGAGCGACATGTTCATTCATTCCCGGCTGCAACATCTCATCGGCGAAGCGCTGATTGAGAGCGAGGGCCAGCGCCAGGGATTGCGCAATTACCGGGTCCGGTTGGCCAGCCCCTAGGAAAGTTTGTTCTTGAGCCGGTGAAACACGTGGACGCGGAGCGCCGAGGAGAGATTGCTCTCCGCTGCGCGGCCGTCGTCGATTTCGGCAATGAGCGCCGCAAGGCTGATGTTCCGCTCCTCGGCGATCAGCCGCAGCTCCTGCCAGAACTCGTCCTCGAGGGTGAAGCTGGTGCGATGACCATGCAGCGTGGTTGAGTGTTTTCGGATCATGCGGAGGCTCCATTAGGAGTGCATGGAGCGGTCAGGAATTCGGCTTCAAGGCCGCGCGGCGGCCGCACAGGCCGTCAATCTTCGTCGAGCGGCTTTTCCAGCCGACCCTGGTCCAGCGTCTTTTCCGCCTTTTCGTTGAGCGCGCGGGTCAGGGTCTTCTCCGCCTTGCCGCGACCGAAAGCGAGGCGGTTCTGCTCCGCCTGCTTTTCCTTTTCGCTGCGCGCCTTGTTCTTTCGGAACTGGCGAAGATTGACGACTTGGCCGGTCATGAGACCTCTTGGGATCAATGCTTCTTGCGGAAGGAATCGAGCGAGACGACCGAGCCAGGCTTCTTCTCTTCGCTGGGGGCGGCTTCCGGTGCCTCGACCGCGCGCGGCGCGGCTTCGACCGGAATGGCGGTGATTTCGGCCGATGCATCGTCCTCTTCCGACAGCGGCACTTCGAACTCGAGCTCGAAGTTCACGGACGGGTCGTAGAAGCCGCGAATGGCATTGAAGGGGATGGCGAGACGTTCGGGCGTATCCGAGAAGGAAAGTCCGATCTCGAACATGGTATCGGTTACCTTGAGGTCCCAGAACTGGTGCTGGACGACGATGGTCATCTGCTCGGGATATTTCGCTTTCAGGTGCTGGGAAATGCGCACGCCCGGCGCGCCGGTCAGGAAGGTGATGAAGAAGTGATGGTCTCCGGGCAGGCGACCGGTTGCCGCGACCTCCGCCAAAACCTTGCGGATGACGCCGCGCAAAGCGTCCTGCGCCAGAATGTCGTAACGGATATGATCCTGCCCCATACGGTCCTGTCTTTCCAATTCTCTGTCTTATGCAAAGCGCGTTATGCCATGCGGCCGGCTCGGGGAAAACCCCCGCGACGCTTCGAGTCAACCACATACTATTCGACTGGAGGGAGAAGGTGAAGGCTTCTGTTGCCAGGTGCCTTCGGACCCCGCCTTAAGGTGCTAACCCTAAGGACTTAGAGCGGAATTCCCGCACCGCCATTAGGCAGCGAGAGCATATTCCTTAGCGTTGTTGTCGTTTGCAACTACACTTGTGACCCGATGACGGTGGTATCATGCCGAGCAAAAGTTCGATCTTTACACCCTTGTCGATCCTATTTCGCCCCCATCAAAAGCCGGTCTTCGGACCGACCGGTTTTTGGTGGAGGCGCCGGGTACCGCCCCCGGGTCCAATAGGTTTATTACACCGACCGTTTATTGCCATAGCCGGGCAGATGCCCGGCAAGGCTGATATAGGTGTTTCCGGGCGCCATGAAAAGAGGCAGGCCGCGTTTGCGGCCTGAAAAATATTGGGAATTGGGAGGCGCGGCGGAAAGCCGGACATCCGTCAGGACGCCTTGCGGACCACCTCGGCGCCGCCGAGATGCAGCGCGAAGCCGCTCGCGGACGGATCGGCAAGGCCGGGTCGTAGCTGCATGCTCGGGATCAGATAATCGCCGCCATTCTGCCGCCGGTAGGGAATGGGCGCGGTGGTTTGCAGCGTGCGCATTCTCTCGCGCAGGCGCCCCGCGACGGTTTCGAATCCCGCCTCGTCGAGACGATCGACCTTGTAGGCCACGAATGGCGGCAGGACGTCATAACCCGGATAATAGAGGATGCCGTGATTGATCGGAAACAGCAGGTCCTCGATCGGTCCGTTGACGCCGCGGGCGGAATAATGCTCCTCCCATCCGCCGGCGGTCACGATCAGCATGGCGCGCTTGCCGGCGAGCTTTCCCTCGCCATAGCGGTCGCCCCACCGCGTGTCGCTATGCTCGCCGACACCATAGGCGAAACCATAGGCATAGACCCGCTCGACCCATCCTTTCATAATTGCCGGCATGCTGAACCACCAGAGCGGGAACTGGAGGATCAGAACGTCGGCCCATAGAAGCTTCTCGATCTCGGCCTTGACGTCGTCCGTCAGGCTGTCGGTCTCGAAGGCCTTCTTGGACGCCGCAACCGGCACAAGACGCGCATCCGGGGCGAGCGACGGGAAATCGGCGCGATCGACCTCGGATTTCCAGCCCTCCGCATAAAGGTCGGTCACTCGCACTTCGTGGCCCTGGGCTTCGAGTTCGTTGACGGCGACATCGCGCAGCGCCCCGTTGAGGGAACCCGGTTCGGGATGAGCAAAGACAAGCAGAACTTTCATGGTCGGTATTCCTCTGAAATGAGAACTTACCCTCAAGTAGACAGAAGGAATGTGATCCACTAGATGTGGCCAATGAATATGATTGTGCCGTATTATGGATAAATCGGACGTCACATTGGAGCGCATGCGCACCTTCATCCGGGTGGCCGAACGCGGTAGCCTCTCGGCGGTGGCGCGTGAACTCGGCATCGGCCAATCCACGGTGACGCGGCATCTGAGGGAGCTGGAAGAGGCGGTCGGCGTGCCGCTTCTGTCGCGGACTACCCGGCGGGTGACGCTGACGGATGAAGGCAGCCGCTATTATGCCGACAGCGTGCAGATCCTGCGTCTCGTGGAGCAGGCGGGGGACGAAGCGCGGGGCGCGCGCGGAGCACCGGCCGGCACGATCCGGATTTCCTGCACCGCGGCCTTCGGCGTGCTGCATGTCACCCGCCTGATCTTCGCCTTTCAGGATCGCTATCCCGATATCGGGGTCGATCTCAGCCTCACCGACGAACGAGTGGACCTCGTGCGGGAAGGCGTCGATATCGCGCTCCGGCTCGGACCGCTGACCGACAGTTCCATGAAGCTGCGGCCCCTCGGCCAGAGCCGCCGCTTGCTTGTCGCAGCGCCGGATTATCTTGCGGCCCATGGCAGGCCGGCTCGCCCGCAGGACATTGCCGAGCATGAAGGCATTCGCATGTCGAACGTGGCGGGAAGCGACACGCTCGTCCTGCAGGGGGAAGACGGCGTGCGGCATGTCGTGGCGTTCGGCGGGCGTTTTCGCGTCGATCACGGGCTTGCCGCGCGGGAGGCCCTTGCCGCCGGCCGCGGCATCGGCCCCACCCACCGCTGGCTTGTCGACGATCTGTTGGGGGAGGGACGGTTAGAGGCCGTCCTACCGGAATATTCCCTGCCTTCGGTGCCGCTGAACATGCTGATCGTGCCCGAGCGGGCCGGTATCGTCCGGGTTCGCCTGCTGGTGGATTTCCTCGCCGCAGAAATTTCCGCCATTCCGGGCATCGAACGATGAGACAGGCATATTCTGTGGAGGTGGCGGCAAGCAGGTGGCCCGCCGGCGCAGTCGGCGCTAATATGAGGGTAACAAGGAATCAGCGGCCGTATCATGAAGCAATATCTCGACCTCCTCCGGCATGTCATGGAAACCGGCATCGATCGTGGCGATCGCACCGGTAAGGGCACGCGCTCCGTCTTCGGTTATCAGATGCGGTTCGACCTTGCGGAAGGCTTTCCGCTGCTGACCACCAAGAAACTGCACCTGAGATCGATCATCCATGAACTGCTCTGGTTCCTGAAAGGCGACACGAATATCGCCTATCTCAAGGAAAACGGGGTTTCGATCTGGGACGATTGGGCCGATGAAAGCGGCGATCTCGGCCCCGTCTACGGCTATCAGTGGCGCTCCTGGCCGGCGCCCGACGGTCGGCATGTCGACCAGATCGCGCAGCTTGTCGAAGGGCTGAAGGTCAATCCGAATTCCCGCCGCCATATCGTTTCCGCCTGGAACCCGGCCCTGGTGGATGAGATGGCGCTGCCGCCCTGCCACTGCCTGTTCCAGTTCTATGTCGCTGACGGAAAGCTCTCCTGCCAGCTCTACCAGCGGTCGGGCGATGTCTTCCTCGGCGTGCCGTTCAACATCGCCTCTTATGCGCTGCTGACGATGATGATGGCGCAGGTGACGGGGCTGAAACTCGGCGATTTCGTCCATACACTCGGCGACACGCATATCTATTCGGATCATTTCGAGCAGGCGAAACTGCAGCTCACCCGCGAGCCGAAGGCGCCGCCGAAGATGCACATCAATCCGGAAGTGAGGGATATATTCTCCTTCCGCTTCGAGGATTTCACGCTCACCGATTACGATCCCCATCCGCATATCAAGGCGGCGGTAGCGGTGTGATGGCCGTTCCGGTTTCGATTTTCGTCGCGGTCTCCAGGAACAACGTCATCGGCCGCGATGGCGACATGCCCTGGAAGCTCTCGACCGATCTCAAGCGCTTCAAGGCGATGACGCTCGGCAAGCCGATGATCGTGGGGCGCAAGACGCTGGAGAGTTTCGGCGGCAAACCTCTGCCGGGGCGGCCGCACGTGGTCGTCACCCGCGATCCGGCCTTCCATGTGGAAGGCGCGGATGTGGCGCGGTCGCTTGAAGAGGCACTTGAGCGGGCGCAGGCGGTCGCGGCGCAAACGGGAGCGGATGAGATCGGAATCCTGGGCGGCGGGCAGATCTACGCCCAGGCGATCGACGTCGCCGACCGGCTCTATGTGACGCATGTGGAAGCAGAGATCGCCGACGGCGATACCTTCTTTCCGGCGATAGATCCCGCAGTCTTCGAAAAGAGCGAGGAACTATTCGTCCCGGCGGGCGAAAAGGACAGTTTTCCGACCCGTTTCGTCGTTTATTCCCGCCGCACTGCGGCAAACTGAAACATTTCGTTACCAAACACCTGGAAGTTATTGGTTGCCGCGTTGAAAGGCGCGAAACTCGTACCTATAACGGGCAATGACCTTGGCCGCGGCTGTTATAAGTTGTCGTTCCTGGGATGGGAGAATTTGCAAACAAAGAGGTTTTGATGCCCTGGAGCAATCAGAATGGTGGCGGCGGCGGCCCTTGGGGCGGCGGCGGTGGCGGCGGTAACAATCAGGGACCCTGGGGACAGGGACCCAACCGCCCACGCGGCGGCGGCAGCGGCGGCCCGCCGGATTTGGAGGACATCATCCGACGTAGCCAGGACAGGCTGCGGGGCATCGTGCCGGGAGGCTTCAATGGCGGCGCATTCGCGATCATTGCGCTGGTCCTCCTCGCCTTCCTCGCATTCCAGTCGATCTACACCGTGCAGCCGGACGAACGCGGCGTCGAGCTGCGCTTCGGCCGCCCGAAGGAAGAGATCGCCATGCCGGGCCTGCATTTCCATCTCTGGCCGTTCGAAACGGTGGAGATCGTCAAGGTTACCGAGCAGCAGCAGAATATCGGCGCACGCGGTTCCAGCAATTCGAACGCGGGCTGGATGCTGACGGGCGACCAGAACATCGTCAACGTGCAGTTCTCGGTGCTTTTCACGGTGACCGATCCGCGCGCCTATCTCTTCAATCTGGAATCGCCGGCCGAGACGTTGCAGCAGGTCGCCGACAGCGCCATGCGCGAGGTCGCCGGCCGTCGTCCGGCGCAGGACCTCTTCCGCGACGACCGCGAAGGTATGTCGACGCAGGTTCGCGATATCATTCAGGGCACCATGGACCGCTACGGCTCCGGCATTTCGATCAACGCCGTGCCGATCGAGGATGCGGCCCCGCCGCGTGAAGTGGCCGATGCCTTCGAAGAAGTGCAGCGCGCCGAGCAGGACGAGGACCGCATCGTCGAGGAAGCCAATCGATATGCGAACCAGCAGCTCGGCCAGGCTCGCGGTCAGGCCGCCCAGGTTCGCGAAGAGGCTTCGGCCTATCGCGACCGCGTCGTCAACGAGGCGCAGGGTGAGGCGCAGCGCTTCATCTCGATCTATCAGGAATATGCCAATGCGCCGGATGTCACGCGCGAGCGCATCTTCATCGAAACCATGGAGAACGTGCTGAAGAACTCGAACAAGATCATCATCGAGGGAGGCCAGGGCGTCGTTCCCTACCTGCCGCTCAATGAAATCAACCGGCCGGTGACGACGCAGCAGGGAGCAAACTGATGATTTCCAACAAGCTCCCCGCATTTCTGATTGGCCTCGCGGTCATCCTTTTCCTGGTCTACTCCTCGGTGTTCGTGGTCAACGAGCGCGAGCAGGCCATCGTCGTCCGCTTCGGTGAGATTCAGGACGTGAAGAGCCAACCCGGCATCTATCTCAAGCTGCCCTTCGCGTTCATGGATGCAGACCGCGTCCAGTATATCGAGGATCGCGCCTTGCGTTTCGATCTGGACAATATCCGCGTCCAGGTTCGCGGCGGCGCCTTCTATGAAGTCGACGCTTTCGTGGTCTATCGCATCGAAGACCCCCGCCGCTTCCGGGAGGCCGTGTCGGGCGACCGGGAGGCTGCCGAAGCGCGTCTCAGCACCCGTCTCGATGCCGGCCTGCGCCGCGTCTACGGTCTGCGCAGCTTCACCGCCGCGCTTTCCGACGAGCGCGCCTCGATGATGACCGAGGTTCATAACGACTTGAACCAGGCGGCCGAATCTCTCGGCGTCAAGATCCAGGACGTCCGCATCCGCCGGACCGACCTGACGCAGGAAGTCTCGCAGCAGACCTTCGCCCGCATGCGGGCAGAGCGTCTGGCCGAAGCGGAGCTGATCCGAGCCCGTGGTGGCGAGGAAGGCCAGCGTCGCCGGGCGATCGCCGACCGCCAGGTGGTGGAGTTCGTCTCCGCGGCCCAGCGCGATTCGGAAATCATCCGAGGCGAGGGCGATGCCCAGCGCAACAAGATCTTCGCGGAAGCCTTCACGCGCGATCCGGCCTTCTTCCAGTTCTATCGCTCGATGCGGGCCTATGTGGCCTCGATGGCGAATAGCGGAACGACCATGGTGCTGTCGCCGGATTCGGAATTCTTCCGCTTCTTCAACGGCTCCGGCGGCCAGCCGGGGCAGGCGACGCCGCCTGCCGCGCCCGCCCAGCCGGCGGCGCCGGCTAACTGACGGAACGATGATCGGGGCGGCTTCGGGCCGCCCCGATCTTTTGTGGAGACATCCACAGGCGAATGCCGGGTGAGGGGGCGGTCTCACGAAAAGGTAATTTCGCCTGTCTTTATTCCGCCTTATGCTCGGTCGAAACTTGAGGCCGAAGTTCAACAGTCCGCCCGCTACTCCGCCGGGCATACCCGATAGCGAGGAAACCAGATGGTCCATTCGGTTCAATCGTCCTGGAAGTGCTCAGTCGCGCTGATCGCGGCCTTCGCCGTTCTGGCGGGACCCTTGCAGGCTGCAGCCCAGACGACCGGGCCAGCCGTTCCTCCAGCCGCGCCGGAGGCGCAGCCGGTTCTCCCTGATACGCAGCCGGCTCCTGACACGCAGCCAGCTCCCCCGGAATCACAGCCTGCTCCCCCGGAAGCGCCACCAGCTTCTCCGGAGGTACAGCCGGTTCCCCCAGATACACAGCCGGCCCCTGACATGCAGCCTGCTCCCGAGGCGCAGCCGGCTCCGCCCGCGCCACCTGCCGCGGAAATGCTGCCGGCGCCGCCGACCTCTTCCCCGCCGATTGCGGGCACGCCGCCTTCGCCGGTTCTGCCGGGTGCCGGGCCGGCCTCGATCGCCGATATGGCCGGCGGGCTGCTCGATGCGGTGGTCAACATCTCCACCTCCCAGAGCGTCAAGGAGGAGGGCGCCGGCCCGCAGCCGCAGATTCCGGAGGGCTCGCCCTTCCAGGAGTTCTTCGAGGACTATTTCGACGGCCAGGGTGGTCAGGGCGGGGCCCAGAAGGTTTCCTCGCTCGGCTCCGGCTTCGTGATCGATCCGGCCGGCTTCGTGGTGACCAACAACCACGTGATCGAAGGCGCCGACGATATCGAAGTGGTTTTCCCGAACGGCAGCAAGCTCAAGGCCACATTGGTCGGCACCGACACCAAGACCGACCTTTCGGTGTTGAAGGTGGAGCCGAAGACGCCGCTGAAGGCGGTGCGTTTCGGCGATTCGCGGCAGATGCGGATCGGCGACTGGGTGATGGCGATCGGCAATCCTTTCGGGCTCGGCGGCTCGGTGACGCTCGGCATCATCTCGGCCCGCAACCGCAACATCAATGCCGGGCCCTACGACAACTTCATCCAGACGGATGCCGCCATCAACAAGGGCAATTCCGGCGGACCGCTCTTCAACATGAAGGGCGAGGTCATCGGCATCAACACGGCCATCATCTCGCCCTCCGGCGGCTCGATCGGCATCGGCTTCGCCGTCCCGACCGAACTTGCGGAAAACATCGTCCACCAGCTGATCGAGTTCGGCGAAACGCGCCGCGGCTGGCTCGGCGTGCGCATCCAGCCGGTGACCGACGAGGTCGCCCAGAGCCTTGGCCTGGACCGCGCCCGCGGCGCGCTGGTTGCCGGCGTCATCAAGGGAGGTCCGGTCGACAACGGCGTGCTGCGCTCCGGCGATGTCATCCTTTCCTTCGACGGCCGCCCGGTCAGCGAAATGCGCGACCTGCCGCGGGCCGTGGCAGAGAGCGCGGTGGGCAAGGAAGTCGACGTCGTCGTCCTGCGCGACGGCAAGGAAGAGACCGTCAAGGTGACGCTCGGCCGTCTGGAGGACAGCGCCGATGCCGCCGCCGACGATGCCGAACAGCCGGTGCTGCCCGAAGGCGAGGGCGAGGACATGGCTCCGGAGAACGGTGCTCCCGGTGACCAATCCGGAGATCAGTCCGGGGATCAATCTGGAGATCAGCCCAATGATCAGTCCGGGGCAGTAACGGACGACCCGACGCTCAGCCTCGGCATGACGCTCGCGACACTCGATGAAGAGCGCCGCAAGAGCCTCGGCATTGCCGAAAGCGTCGAGGGCGTCGTCATCACCGCCGTGGAGGCGGATTCAGCCGCGGCCGGAAAGGGTCTCAAGCCCGGCGAAGTGGTGGTCGAAGTCGGGCAGGATTTCATGGCGAGCCCGGCCGATGTGGTGGCCAAGGTTCAGGCGCTGAAGGCGGAAGGCCGCCGCAATGCGCATGTGATGATTTCCGACGCGACCGGAAACCTGCGGTTCGTGGCAGTTCCCCTCGAATAGGTTAGGGCCAATCGACATTCAGGGTTTGGAGCGCGGTATGAGGGAAAATCGTTCAGTTCTAGGAGCGAAACCGATGGTGGAGCCGAACTCCATCAAGGTTTCGCGACGCGGAAATGGGCGATTTTCACCATATCCCACGCGCAACCCCGAAAATGCTTCAGCATTTTCGGAAAGGATTGCGCGCGTTCCGGAGAGCGCTGCGTCCTTTAGCCGGCCTTCAGGCCGGCTGGCGCAGCGTGGGACGCGGCGGATTTCGCGCCTTGCTGCGTCGAAGGCCCCTCGTGGAGTTATGCTCCACGTCGGTTCCTTCTCCTTGCCATCCACGAAATCCGGCTCGCGCCGCGTCCGAAACCTGATTGTCGATTGGTCCTAGGCCGGCGTTCTGCCGGCCTCCCATTCTTCCCGGCTGAGGGCGTAGACCACATGGCCCTTCAGGTGGGGGTGCGTGTCGGGCACGCGCGGATGGTCGAAGTCGCGCCCGGCATCACGCTTGAGGCCGATCCGTTCCATGACCGCCGTGGAGCGCCGGTTGCCGGCCACAGCGAAAGAGACGATCTCCTCAAGGGCGGCCTTTTCGAAACCCCAGCCGATGAGCGCGCTTGCCGCTTCCGTGACGTAGCCATTGCCCCAGAAGCGGGTGGCCAGCCGCCAGCCGATTTCCACCGTCTCCGGCGGAAAGATATCCGGCATGTTGGCGAGCGAAAGACCGCAGAAGCCCATCGGCTCGCCGGTTTCCTTGAGTTCCAGCGCGTAGAAGCCGAGGCCCGTCCCGGTGATGATGCCGTTCAGCTTTTCCATCATCGCATCGGCTTCCGCGTGTGTGCGCCGGAAGGGAAAGAATTCCATTACCTTCGGGTCGGAATTGATCTCGCGGAAGAGGTCTCGGTCGGAGGCAAGCCAGTTCCGCAGCCGCAGCCGTTCGGTTTCGAGGATGATGGTGGGCATTTCCCGGTGGATCGGATTGGACGTCATGCCCGCTTCTTTTCCTGCCGGGCAACATGCTGACGCAGCACGCTGTTGATTTCGGTCTGATAGCCGCTGCCATGAGCGTGCGATTTGAACCATTCGATCACGTCGGCATCCAGCCGGATGGTGACGGATTTTTTCAGTGGTCTGTAAAGGTGGCCTCGTTTTGCCAGGCGCCACTGTTCTTCCGTGATTTCCGGGATATCGCTGGTGTCGATATCGCCATCGTTCAGCGCTGCGATTTCCGCCAGTTCGGCCAATTGATCGTCACTAAAAGGCTTCTTGCTCATATCGTCTCCTCTCATGCGAAGTGGCCTTTCGAGCGCTGATGATACGGATCACCTCTTGTGCTCCGGCGCTCCGGTAGACATGCGCAACGACGAGAATGGTCACCGATGCGACCGAGCCTATCGCAAGCCAGCGCTCTTCGCCGTCATAGACCCCGTCCGGGATAATCACATGATGCGGATCGTCCCAGACATGTTGCGCGATTTCAAATGAGACCTTGTGCTTCGCCTTGTTCAGGTTTGCTTTCTGAGGGTCCCATTCGAATTCCATCGCATCACCTAGTGTACATACATTTTTGTAATGCTTCAACGGCGATGAATGATGGTATTCATGGCGTCACGAAATCCGCTTTCCTGTAGCCCTGGATGTAGAGAAGGGCGGTGAGGTCGCCATGGTCGACGCGCATCTTTGCCTGAGCGGCGACGGTGGGTTTGGCGTGCAATGCTACACCGGAGCCGGCAAGCCCCAGCATGCCGAGATCGTTGGCGCCGTCGCCGACGGCGATCGCGTCTTCCGGCGTGATGCCGAGCCTTTCGCTGATCTCGACCAGCGCGTTGATCTTGGCCTGCTTGCCGAGGATCGGTTCGGCCACCTCGCCGGTCAGCAGCCCGTCCTTCTCGATAAGGAGATTGGCGCGGTTCTCGTCGAAGCCGAGGCGCGCCGCGATGCGGCTGGTAAACACGGTGAAGCCGCCGGAAACGAGGGCCGAATAATGCCCCTTCGCCTTCATGGTGGCGATGAGCTCCGGTCCGCCGGAGGTGAGCGTGATACGCTTGGCGATCACGTCATCGACTACGGAAACCGAAAGGCCTTTCAGGAGAGCGACACGTTCCCGCAAGGCGGGTTCGAAGGCGATTTCGCCGTTCATGGCCCGCGCGGTGATCGCCGCGACCTTCTCTTTCAGGCCAACCACGTCGGCGAGCTCGTCGATGCATTCCTGCCCGATCATGGTGGAATCCATGTCGGCGATCAGGAATTTCTTGCGGCGGGTTTCGGCCTCCTGCACCACGAGGTCGATCGGGCTTGCGGCGATCACGGCCTGCAGATTGGCTTCGGCCGCCCGCGGATCTGCGCCGTCGCGCAGCGCGAGATCGCAGGCGATGCCGTTCGCAAGCCAGTAGAGACCGGCGGCATTCACCGCCTCGGCCGCCTTCTCCCCAAGCGCGGGTGACAGAATGGGGTTTGACGGATGGGCGATGAGCGTGGCAACGAAAGCCATATGGAAGACCTTTTGGATAATGCGGACGCGATCCTGATAACCGGGCCGACGGCGAGCGGCAAGTCGGCGCTTGCCGCGCGGCTCGCCGAAGAGCAGGGCGGCGTGGTGATCAATGCCGATAGCATGCAGGTCTACGATACATTGCGGGTCCTCACCGCAAGGCCGTCGGACGAGGAGATGCGCGGCGTGCCGCATCTGCTCTATGGGCACGTGCCGGCGACGCGCGCCTATTCCACCGGCGAATGGCTGCGCGACGTCTCGGCCGTTTTGACGGAGTTGAAGGCAGAAGGCAGGCTGCCGGTGCTGGTCGGGGGCACGGGGCTCTACTTCAAGGCGCTGACCGGCGGTCTCTCCGACATGCCGGAAATCTCGCAGGATATCCGTTGCCGGGTGCGCCTGCGCTTGAAGGAAGTGGGGCCGGAGGCCCTCCATGCCGAACTCAGCTTTCTGGATGCGTCGGTCGCGGCAAGCCTCGAACCCAAGGACGGTCAGCGGATCGTCCGCGCGCTCGAGGTCCTGGAGGAGACGGGCCGTTCGATCTCGCAGTTTCAGGATAGGCGCGGCCCGATGGTCATCGATCCGGCGCGGGCGCGCAAGATCGTCGTGCTGCCGGATCGCACGCTTCTGCACGAGCGGATCAATCGCCGTTTCGAGACCATGCTGGAGACCGGCGCGGTCGAGGAGGTGAGGGCGCTTCTCGCTCTCGATCCGGCACCCGATCTACCGGTGATGAAGGCGATCGGCGTGCGGGAGATCGCCGAAATGCTGGAAGGCGGGATGACGAGGGAAGAGGTCATCGAAAGAGGCTCGGCGCTGACGAGGCAGTATGCCAAGCGCCAGATGACCTGGTTCCGCAACCAGATGGACGAGAGCTGGGAACGGCTGGGGTAGTCGGCCCGCTCAATCCTTGTCGTAGAGGCTGCTCAAGGGCCGCTTCAGCAGGCTTTCCCGCAGCGAACCCTCGCGTCTCGGCAGGGGAGCGCGTGGGCCGTCTCCGCCCGGCGAAGGGGGCTGAGCGGCAGGCTCGGGAAAGCGCTGCTTGCGCAGTTCGGCGAAGCGATCGGGCCATGGCGTCGAAGGCTGCTTGGCAGAGGCATCGCCGCGGGGCAGCATGTAGGGCCTGTAGGGCTCTATCCGCGGGGCCTCGGGGCTCCCTGACGGGTCGGCGGTTGGTCTCGAATCGCCATGCATCTCGCGATCCCAACGCTCGAATTCCTCGTCGCTTGCCGGCGGAAAGTCATGGACTTCCGGGCTGCCTTCGAAGGCCAGATTGTCCGGTGCGGTCGCCGCCTCGTAGCGGCGCTGGAAGGTGGAAATGTCCGGGCCGCTTATCGCGCGCATGCGGGTAATGACCGCGCGCAGATCCACAGTGTCCGGCGTCTCTTCCGTTTGCCTTTCTGCTATCCCATGCGCCTTCGGCAGGTGCAGGCGGTCGACGCGCGAAAAACGCATGCGCATCGGCACGGAAATCGCCTCGCCGAAGGCGATCGCCTCGCCGTTGCCGATCGAGGAGAGGAAGCTCGTCGTGGAGATGGAGGAATTCGGGATCGCGGACTTGATGATTTCCTGGTCGCGCTCGTTGGAAAGCCGCATGGCGAACACTGTCGAGCATTGCGAAAGAATCGTCTGGTCGAGCTCGCCCGGCCGCTGGGTGATGATACCGAGCGACACGCCGTATTTGCGGCCCTCCTTGGCGATTCGGGAAATGGCCTGCCGGGTGGGGAAGAAACCGAGTTCCCGGTCGGCGGGCACATAGCGGTGCGCCTCCTCGCAGACCACCAGAACATGGATCGCGCCATTGCTCCAGAGCGCGATCTCGAACGCCATGCGGCAAAGCACGGACGCGACCGAATTGACGACCTCGGAAGGGATGCCCGCAAGCTGGAAGGTGGAAATCGGCCTGTCTCCGCCCGGAATGCGGAAGATATGCGCGATCGTCTCCATGATCGTGTCGCTGATCGTATTGTTGGAGAACATGAAATGATAGCGCGGATCGTTGATCGCCGACATGATCCGCACCTTGAGCGAGCGGAGGGACGGCTTCTCGCCGCGTCCTTCCAGCCGTCCGATGCGTTCGTCGATGAAGGCCAGGAGGTCCGCCACGCGATAGGGAACCGGCGTGTCGGCGGTGATCGAGCTCCGCTCCACGCTGCGCCGCGCCGGCGAGCCCTCGCTGCCCCGGAAGGCGCGCTTGGCCTCGGGAATGAGATCGCGCAGGATATCCATCTCCTCCGAGACCGGCGGGCGGCCGCGGAACACCACTTCCGCGAATTCGTCGAGCTTCATCAGCCAGAAGGGCAGGTCGAGCTTGTCGGTATCGATGACGACGGCGTGGTCCGGAAAGGCGGCCGCGAATTCGTTATGTGGATCGAGGATCAGCACCCTGAGCTTGGGGTCGGTTTCGATCGCCTTGTGCAACAGCAGCGAAACGGCCGTGGACTTGCCCACGCCCGTCGAACCCACGATCGCGAAATGCTTCGACAGCATCGATGGGATGTGGATCGTCGCGTCTATGGTCTCGTCCTGGGTGATCTTGCCGATGACGCAGGTGTCGCTCTTGCCGGTGTCGTAGATGCGCAGCAGGTCGGACGCGCGGATGCGGTGGGCCATGGCGCCGAGATGCGGATAGCGCGATATGCCGGTGGAAAACTCGTCCCGGCCATCCGGGCGCGTGCGGACCTCACCCAGAAGCTCGACTTCGATATGGAAGCTGTTGTCCTCGCGCTCGCTCCAGTCCTGACGGCTGGTCTGCATGGAATAGGCGAGAGCCACCACCCGGTTTTCCCCGACCGCGATGGAGATGAGGCGGCCGACGGACCAGAGTTCCGCAACCTCCGTGTCACCATCCGCGGCAATAGCCGCGATCGTGGCATGCGATCCGCTGCAGGCGACGACCCGGCCGAGCAGGCGGTCGCCGGCCTTTTGAAGATCGCGCCGGTCGTGCTCGCCGGCCGAGATGGAACGATGGAGGTCGTTGTTCAGCAAAACTGGCCCCTGTCGCTGGGGTTGGCTTGCGGCTCGTCAGCGAGCTCGCGCTATCCCTTGAAATGCCGGGAATTGTATCGCCGCCGGTTTAACAAGTGGTGTAGCGGGCGGCGGTTCGGCCGCCGCGAAAAAATCGAGGTGGCATTTTTTGACGCAGGGCCAAGTTGACGAATGCCGATTATGTGGCTAACACTTCGCACCATGAAGATTTCGAGCGCACTTATTGTGGTGGGACCGCGCATGGGCAGGATGGTGTAACCATCCGGCGACAGCCACCCATGCGCGGAAAGACAGGCTCCTCAAGGGGCCTTTTTTTATGCCTTCAATCCGGCTCGCAATGAGCTTAATGCACCAAAATCACCGGCGAATGGACGAGAGCAATGACGGATACTGACAATCGCATGACGGGCGCGGAGATCGTTCTGAAAGCGCTGAAGGACAACGGCGTGGAGCATATCTTCGGCTATCCGGGCGGCGCCGTGCTGCCGATCTACGACGAGATATTCCAGCAGGACGATATCCAGCACATTCTCGTGCGGCACGAGCAGGGGGCCGGCCACGCTGCCGAAGGCTATGCCCGCTCCACCGGCAAGGTCGGCGTCATGCTCGTCACCTCCGGCCCCGGCGCGACCAATGCGGTAACGCCGCTGCAGGACGCGCTGATGGATTCCGTTCCGCTCGTCTGCATTTCCGGCCAGGTCCCGACCACGCTGATCGGCTCCGACGCCTTCCAGGAATGCGATACGGTGGGCATTACCCGCCCCTGCACCAAGCACAACTGGCTGGTCAAGGACGTCAACGAGCTTGCCGGCATCATCCACGAGGCCTTCCGTATCGCCCAGAGCGGGCGGCCCGGTCCTGTCGTCGTCGATATCCCGAAAGATATCCAGTTCGCGACCGGCACCTATACGCCGCGTCCGGAAACGCCCGTCAAGTCCAGCTACCAGCCGAAGGTCCAGGGCGATCTCGGTGCGATCCAGGCGGCGGTCGAGCTGATGGCCTCGGCGCGCCGGCCGATCCTCTATACCGGCGGAGGCGTCGTCAATTCCGGTCCGGAAGCGTCGCGGCTGCTGCGCGAACTGGTGGAACTCACCAATTTCCCGATCACCTCCACGCTGATGGGGCTCGGCTCCTATCCCGCATCCGGCAAGAACTGGCTGGGCATGCTCGGCATGCACGGCTCCTACGAGTCCAACATGGCCATGCATGATTGCGACGTCATGGTCTGCATCGGCGCCCGCTTCGACGACCGCATTACCGGCCGGGTCAACGCGTTCTCGCCGAACTCCCGGAAGATCCACATCGATATCGATCCGTCCTCGATCAACAAGACCGTCCGGGTCGACCTGCCGATCATCGGCGACGTCGGGAGCGTGCTGGAGGATATGGTCCGCCTGTGGCGGGCGCTGCCGAAGAAGCCGGAAAAGGCGCAGACCCAGGAATGGTGGGCGCAGATCGAAAGCTGGCGGGCGCGCAAGAGCTTCTCCTACAAGAACTCTTCGGACGTCATCATGCCGCAATACGCGCTGGAGCGGTTGTTCGAGGCGACCAAGGGCAAGGATACCTACATCACCACCGAGGTCGGCCAGCACCAGATGTGGGCAGCGCAGTTCTTCGGCTTCGAGCAGCCCAACCACTGGATGACCTCCGGCGGCCTCGGCACCATGGGTTACGGCCTGCCCGCCGCACTCGGCGTCCAGGTCGCCCATCCGGAGGCGCTCGTCATCGATATTGCCGGCGACGCGTCGATCCAGATGTGCATCCAGGAAATGTCCTGCGCCATCCAGCACAATCTGCCGGTCAAGATCTTCATTTTGAACAACCAGTACATGGGCATGGTGCGCCAGTGGCAGCAATTGCTGCACGGCAATCGCCTGTCGAACTCTTATACCGAAGCCATGCCGGACTTCGTGAAGCTGGCGGAAGCCTATGGGGCAGTCGGCCTCTATTGCGATGATCCGAAGGAACTGGACGACAAGATCGAAAAAATGATCGCGGTCGACAAGCCGGTGATCTTCGATTGCCGGGTGGCCAATCTCGCCAACTGCTTCCCGATGATCCCCTCGGGCAAGGCGCATAACGAGATGCTGCTGCCGGACGAGGCGACCGACGAAGCGGTAGCGACGGCGATCGACGCGAAGGGGCGCCAGCTCGTCTGATGCGGGCTCGCTTTCTTGAACTGAATTCTAAGGAAACGGACCCAAGATCATGAATGCCCATCAACAACCGACCGGCTCCGCCTATTTCATTTCGCCGGAGACGGAAAAGGTCGAGAGCCATACGCTTTCGATCCTCGTCAGCAACGAGCCGGGCGTGCTCGCCCGCGTCATCGGCCTTTTCTCTGGGCGAGGCTACAATATCGAGAGCCTGACGGTTTCGGAAACCGAGCATGAGGCTCACCTTTCGCGCATCACCATCGTGACACGCGGAACGCCTCATGTGCTTGAACAGATCAAGGCGCAGCTCGAGCGGATCGTGCCGGTGCACCGCGTCGTGGACCTCACCGTGCGGGCGCGCGATCTCGGCCAGGAACGGCCAATCGAGCGCGAGGTGGCGCTCATCAAGGTGGTGGGGCAGGGCGAACGCCGCGCCGAGACGCTTCGGCTTGCCGATGCCTTCCATGCCAAGGTGGTGGACGCCACCGTCGAGCATTTCATTCTGGAGATCACCGGCAAGTCCTCCAAGATCGACCAGTTTGTGGCCGTCGTGAAGCCGCTCGGGCTCGTGGAAGTGTGCCGCACCGGCATCGCGGCCATGAACCGCGGCCCGCAGGGGATGTGAGCTTCAGATCATCTCCAGCGGCTTCTTGCCTCGGGGCGGCGGAAAGGCGCGATCCAGCGCCGCCCAGTCCTCCTCGCTGATCTCCAGCGATATCGCGTCGCGATTCTCCTCGACCCGGTCCGGATGGGCCGTCTTGGGAATGGCGATCACGCCCTTGCGCTTGACGAGGAAGGCAAGCGCCACCTGCGCCGGGGTCGCCTGATAGGCCTTGGCGATGCGGATGAGTTCGGCATTGCGGGCAAGCCGCCCCTGCTCGATCGGCGAATAGGCCATCACGGGAATACCGCGTTCCTGGCACCAGGGCAGGAGGTCGTATTCGATACCGCGGCGGGAGAGATTGTAGAGCACCTGGTTTGCCGCGCAGTTTGCGCCCTCCGGCAGCTCCATCAGTTCCTCCATATCGTCCAGGTCGAAATTGGAGACGCCCCAGGCGCCGATCTTGCCCTGTTGCCTCAGCGCCTCGAAGCCGGCGACGGTTTCTCCGAGCGGATGCTGGCCGCGCCAGTGGAGCAGGTAGAGATCGATGCGGCCCGTGCCCATTCGATCGAGGCTGCGCTCGCAGGCGGCGATCACCCCGTCACGGCTGGCATTCCAGGGATAAACCTTGCTGACCAGGAAGACCTCGTCGCGCCGGCCTTCGATAGCTTTTCCGACGACGCGTTCCGAACCGCCTTCCGCATACATTTCCGCCGTGTCGATCAATGTCATGCCGAGATCGATGCCGCGTTTCAGGCTTTCCACCTCGATTTCGGCCTTGCGCGGCTCCTCGCCCATCTGCCAGGTGCCGAGGCCGAGCGCCGGAACCTTTATGCCTGAAGGAAGGGTGACGGTGGGGATCGGATCGGACATCGCGGACCTCGGGCTTGAAGGCGGAAATCGTCCTAACATAAGACTTTCGATCCTGCCGCCAAGCCCGCTTGCCGATCGAGAGAATCGCGCTTACACCCCAATCATAGTCATCCGGCGAACGAGATGGCCCGCAAAAAGCTCATCATATTGGCGCTACGGAGTACTCATGTCGCTGGAAACCCTTCTGGCCCTGTTCCTGTTCGCCTTCACGACCTCCATCACGCCGGGGCCGAACAACATGATGCTGTTCGCATCGGGCGTGAATTTCGGCTTTCGCCGCACCATTCCGCACATGTTCGGCATCGGCGCCGGCTTCTTCTCGCTCCTGATCGCCGTGGGTCTCGGGCTCGGCGCGCTGATGCAGAGCGTGCCGCTCCTCTATACGGTGCTGAAGTTCGCGGGCGGCGCCTATCTCTTGTGGATCGCCTGGAAGATCGGCACGTCGCGCAGCCTTTCCGAAGGCGAGGCGGCAGCCCGGCCGATGACATTCCTGGGCGCGGCTGCATTCCAATGGGTCAATCCCAAGGCCTGGGTGATGGCCGTCACCGCCATGGCGACCTATACCGATCCCGCCTATTACCTGCCGACCGTGCTGATGGTGGGCCTGGTCTTTGCCGCCGTCAACGTTCCGAGCGTCTCCACCTGGGCGGGCTTCGGCTCGGCGCTAAGGGAATGGCTGTCGGTGCCTGTGCGGCTTAAATGGTTCAACATCACCATGGCGGTCTTGCTTGTCGCGAGCCTCTGGCCAATGTTGAAGTGATGAGCGACTTCCTGACCTCTCTTGCGACCGGTATCGGTTTCGTCCTGGCGACGATCGCTCTGGTGCTCGGCAGCTATTTCATCGCGCGAAAGCTGCTCCATCCGGGGTACGAGGGGGACAGGACATGGGACGTGGCCAACAATGTCGCGGTCAGGATCGCGACATTGCACGGGTTGATCCTGGGTCTCGTCTATGCACAGGAGCTTGACGATTACAAGGGCGTGCGCGCCACGCTGACCGACGAGGCGATCGCCATCTCGGATGTCTATCACGATGCTGGGCGCTATGGCGGCGTGATCGTCGCACCGTTGCAGGAGGGGCTGGCGCGGTATCTGGCGGTCGTCGTGGATGAGGAGTGGCCGCTGCTGGCGCAGCATCAGGGCCTTTCCGCAAAGGCCTGGATGATATGGGATGAGGTTTACCGACGCCTGCTGGACCTCTCTCCGACGACGGACCGCGAGCGATATCTGAGCCAGCGCATGAAGGATCGGATCGCTTCCATCGCGCGTTACAGGCAACTCCGGGAGGCCACCTCGGTCAGCCGCTTCTCCGGCCTGTTCTGGGGACCGGCCCTGATCGGCCTGATTCTGGTCTCGGCCGCGTTCTACGTCTCCCGCCCGACGC
Source organism: Rhizobium moroccans (assembly GCF_057559155.1). NCBI lineage: Bacteria > Pseudomonadati > Pseudomonadota > Alphaproteobacteria > Hyphomicrobiales > Rhizobiaceae > Rhizobium > Rhizobium moroccans. The sequence goes on from NZ_JBHFJG010000007.1 coordinate 25,838, forward strand.
GGACGCATATAGCGCTGCTATCGCTGTTCGGCGCTTACTCGGGCGTCATCCTCTTCTTCATCTTCGCTTTCTCCAACCCCTATGCCAATCCCGGAAAGCTGGAGCCGCGGCCTTTCGAACACCTGATCCGGGGAGAGATCGGCAGGAGCCTGCCGGCAGGTTAGGACCAATCGACATTCAGGGTTTGGAGCGCGTTTCAGGGAGCGCCGCGCCCGAAACCTGATTGTCGATTGGCCCTAAGCGGTGCTATTCGCCTCTTCATGACGGAAACTGCCGGTAGCATTCCTCCGCCACCTGTCGCAGCACGTCGCGCGGCACCTCGCCGGTGACCGCATAGCCGAGGTCGCCGTCGATCCAGTAGAAGGTCTCGACCTCGCCCACGGAAGCGAAGCGGAAGCTCGTCGTCCTGTTTTGCGAGTTGCGGCCGAGCAGCACCGTCAGGCGCTCGCCGGCCTGGTCCTCGTACATGAACATGGCGCCGGGCTGGCCGTCCACCGGCAGCAGCCGGCCGCCGACCAGTTTGAAGCCGAGCCTCTGAAGGTTCGGAACCTTCAGATCGTCGATGGCGAGCCTCTTGCCGAGCCAGGTGGCGAGATGCGCTTCCTCTTCGGCGAACACTTCCACCGGATGCCTGACCTCGCCGGCATAGACGAGGAAGGCGGTCTGCGCCTCCTTCGGCAGGATCTCGGCATAGGTGAGTTCGATCTGCGGCTGGCCGAGCAATCGCGGAGCAAAATGGCCGCTCAGCGCTCCGATCGCGAAGATCGCGGCCGCAGCGCCCGCAAGCTGCAGGCGCCTGGCGGACGAGGTCTTCTTCGGAGCTGCGCCACGGGCAATCAGCCGAACGTCGTTCTCCATGCTTTTCGCATGCCCTGCGAAAGCGGCGCGTATCCGGTCGTTCTGCGTCTTCCAGTCGGCGATCATCGCCGCGGCGTCCGGATTGGCGGCAAGCCAGCTTTCGATGCGCGCGCGCTCTGCCTCGTCGAGAAGCCCGTCGACATAGGCATGCAGTTCCGCTTCGCTCACGCGTGCCTCTTCGTTCATCTTGGTCTCCGCAGATGAATGACGTTTTCTTCCGCGAGTTGTTCGCGCAGCATCTGGCGTGCGCGCGACAGACGCGACATCACCGTTCCAATCGGAATTTCCAGCATTTCGGCGACTTCCCGGTAGCCATATCCCTCGACCGCCACCAGCATCAGGACGGCGCGCGCATCGGCCGGCAGCGCCTCGAGCGCCAGCGAAAGCCGCTTCATCTCCAATGGATCGCCGGGACCACCCGCCGTCATTGCCTCGGCCTCCTCGATGCCGACGGAAGGATGCCGTCGCAGCGTGCGGCGCCGGTTGAGGTGGAGATTGGTCATGATCCTGTAGAGCCAGGACTTGAAGTTGACGCCGCGCCATTGGGCACGGCTTGAAAGCGCCTTCTCGACGCAATCCTGCAACAGGTCCTCGCCCTCGCTGTCGGAGCGCGTGAGGCTGCGAGAATAGCGCCTCAGCGACGGCAGGAGCGCGAGCATATGCGCCTCGAAGGAAACCGGCGCGGAAGCAGCCGCCCCGTGCGCCGGTTCGGCTTCGTCAGGGTTTCGCGACATCCCAGACACCGCCCACGCCGTCGCCGGTGACATCGCCTTCCTTGGTATCCTTGACCCAGTAGTAGAGCGGCATGCCGTCCTTGGCCCATTGCTTCGACCCGTCCTTGCGGGTCACGAGCGAGTATGCGCCTTCTTCGGTCGCGTTGCTATCCGCCATCAGCGGCGGCCAGTTGGTGGCGCATTTGTCGTAGCAGTTGGACATGCCCTTCTTGTCGTTGCGGAAGGTATAGAGCGTCATGCCGTTTTCGCCGGCAAGCACTTCGCCCTTCTCGGACTTGACGGTCTTGACCGGCGGGGCGGCAAAGGCCGCGGTGGCCAGCGCAACGAATGCGAAGGGCAGGAGAATGAGGGTTTTCATGGGGGTCTCCTCTCAAGTGTGAAGGCGGCTTTTTCCTGCCGCCCATGTCGAGACACCGAAGGGGAGGGTTTTATTCCGTACCGACCTGAGATTTTTGCAGGTTTATTTGCTGCCGCCCTTGAAGGATTTCTTCAACTCCACCGAATTCGTCCGGCAGGCGTCAAGCGCGCTTCGGCTGAACGCGATGCCGTGGCCCGGCACATCGAGCGGCGTTCCTACGCCGTCCCTCGTGAGGATCGGGTTTTCGATGAGGCCGAGTTCGGTGAAGCTGCCACCCACCACGTCCTCCAGCATGTAACCGTTCGGCACGCCGCAGAGGAGCGGCAGCGAAATCTCCATCATGTAATGGGGCGCGATCGGCTTGCCGAAGCTGCCGGCGAGATGCGCGACCTTGAGCCATTCGGTAATGCCGCCGACGAAGGCGACATCTGCCTGCACCACGTCCACGGCGCCGGCCCTGAGATAATTGAGGAACTGGTATTTGCTGTAGAGGCTTTCTCCGAGCGCGATCGGCGTCTTGCTCGAGCGTTTGAGGTCCGCGTGACCCTGGACATCGTGATAGAGCAGCGGCTCTTCGATCCACTCGAGATTAAATTGCTCGAGCCGGCCAGCGGCCTGGATCGCCTGCGCGGCGCTCCATTTCTGGTTCAGGTCGACCATCAGGCGCACATCGCACGGGAGCAATTCGCGGAGCCTGGCCAGGCGTTCGATATCGGCCTCCAGGTCGGGCTTGCCGATCTTGATCTTGATCGCCTTGTAGCGCCGGGCGAGATAATCCCGGGCGCGGGCCAGCAGATCCTCGACACGGTCGCTTTCGGAAAGATTGATCTCGCTGATATAGGCGGGGATGCTTTCGCGCGCCGCGCCGATGAGCTGGTGCAGCGGCTGGCCCTTGTGCTTGCCGATAATGTCCCAGATCGCGATATCGATGGCGGCGATGGCCATCGAATTGACGCCGAGGCCGAGCCGCCGCGACTGGTTCGAAAGCCTCGTCCAGACCTGTTCGTAGGCGAGTGGATTCATTCCGATCGCAAGCCCGGAAAGATAGTCCTCGATAAGCGTGTGGATCGCGGTGCCGCCGATATCGACGCTGTAGCTGAAACCGGTGCCGGTGATGCCGGTGTCGGTCGTGACCTCGACGACGACGAATTCGAGCGCCTCAACCTTGTTGGTGGCATCTTCCCAGGGCGAGGCGGGCGGCAGCCTATGGACGCTGGACGTTATGCTTTCGATTCTCATCATGCTCCTCCGTTTGCCAATCCATTCCACACCCATCCGCCGAGTACAACACGCTCGGGCGACCATTCGCCCTAGCTGTTTTGATCCTCTTTCGTTCTTTTCGGTTGCGCCTGCGGCCCGAATCCTGCCAAGTCGCTCCCATGCAGTTCGCACCCCAACAGGACGAGGCTCTGAAAGCCGTTTCGCAATGGCTGAAGGAGGGGCGCAGCCAGGTTTTCCGCCTGTTCGGCTATGCCGGCACGGGGAAGACGACGCTTGCCCGCTATTTCGCCGAGCATGTGGACGGCGATGTGCTGTTCGCGGCCTTCACGGGCAAGGCGGCGCAGGTGCTGCGCTCGCGCGGCGCCCGCAACGCCAAGACGATCCATTCGCTGATCTATCGCCCGCGCGGCGAAGAGGCGGTCGAGAACGAGGAAACGGGTAAGACCTCCATCTCGCCGATGTTTTCCATCAACCGTCAGAGCCCTGTCGCAAAGGCCGCGCTCATCGTCATCGACGAGTGCTCGATGGTGGACGAACAGCTCGGCCGCGACCTCCTGAGCTTCGGCACGCCGATCCTGGTGCTCGGCGACCCCGGCCAGTTGCCGCCCGTGACCGGCGGCGGCTTCTTCACCGAACAGGAGCCGGATTACCTGCTGACGGAAATCCACCGCCAGGCGCGCGACAACCCGATCATCAAGCTTGCCATGGACGTGCGCGAGGGCAGGGAGCTGATGTATGGCGACTACGGCACGGCGCAGGTGATTTCCCGCAACGAGGTCAACCAGACCCTCGTGATGGAAGCCGACCAGGTGCTGGTTGGCACCAACAGGACGCGCAAGCGCTACAATCAGCGTCTGCGGGAGCTTAAGGGTTTTTCGGCGGAATACCCGCAATCGGGCGACAAGCTGGTCTGCCTTCGCAACGATCCGGCCAAGGGGCTGCTCAACGGCTCGCTCTGGCAGGTAATGAGTTCCTCGCGCGAGACGGTGAAGCCCGGCATTAACCTGATGATTCGCCCCGAAGATGACGACATGGATCGGGGTGCTGCCAAGATAAAGCTCTTGAAGGCCGCCTTCGAGGATCAGGAAACCGAGATCCCCTGGTCCACCAAGAAGCGCTATGACGATTTCGACTTCGGCTATGCGCTGACCGTTCACAAGGCTCAGGGGTCGCAGTGGAACAATGTCGTGCTGTTCGACGAGAGCTTCGCTTTCCGCGATACCCGCGAGCGCTGGCTCTATACCGGGATTACCCGCGCCGCCGAGACGCTGACGATCGTTCGCTGATCGCTTCCATCAAAACTTTGCATGGGCGGATGGCAGAAAAGCCATTGGCCTCTACTATCTCGATGGCATAAGCAGGTCACGTCGTCTCAGATGGAACTTTCGCCATGCCCGCCAAGCTTTCGGTCAACATTAACGCCATCGCCATGCTGCGCAATCGCCGCGATCTTCCCTGGCCGAGCCTTGAACATCTCGGCCGTATCGCTCTGCAGGCCGGCGCGGCGGGGCTGACTGTCCATCCACGTCCCGACCAGCGGCATATCCGCTTCTCCGACCTGCCGGTGATCCGCGCGCTGATCGACGACGAGTTTCCGGAAGCGGAGTTCAACATCGAAGGCTATCCGAGCGAGGATTTCCTGGCGCTCTGCGAAAGAACCGAGCCGGAGCAAGTGACGCTGGTGCCGGACGATCCCGCCCAGGCGACCTCGGATCATGGCTTCAATTTCCGCGCGCAGGGCGAGTTCCTGAAGCCGATCGTCGCACGGCTGAAGGCGAAGGGCGTGCGCGTGTCGCTCTTTGCCGATGGAGATGGCGATGTCGAGGCCGTCAAGCTTGCCAAGGCGACCGGCGCGGACCGCATCGAGCTTTATACCGGGCCCTATGGCGGCTGCTACGACAAGCCGGAACTCGCGGCGGAAATCCTCGAAAAACTGGGGCGGACGGCCGATGCGGCGGCGGCCGAAGGGCTTGCCGTCAATGCCGGCCACGACCTGACTGTCGCCAACCTGCCGGCGCTGGCGAAGCGCATTCCGACGCTCGCGGAAGTCTCGATCGGCCACGGCCTGACCGCGGACGCGCTGGAATACGGCATGGCGGAAACGGTGCGCCGCTTCCGCCATGCCTGCGGTCAGAAAGTCTAGGCGGAAAGCCTTGCCTCGCTGAGGTCGAGAACCCAGGTCTGCCCGTTGCATTCCGGACCGAACATGGCGTGCTTCTCTTCGGAAACCAGCCGGAAGCCGGCCTTCCGGTAGATGTGAATTGCCGCCGTCAGGACGTCATTGGTCCAGAGCGAGAGCTGGCGATAGCCAGCAGTCTTTGAAAAGCGGATGCATTCCTCGACCAAGGTTCGGCCGAGGCCGAGTCCACGCGCTTCGGGAGCGAGATAGAGAAGACGGAGCTTGGCGATGCCGTCTCCGCCATCCGCGGCCACGATCGAACCCACCCTCTGGCCGTCGCGCTCGGCGATCCAGCAGCGTTCGCGTTCAGGGTTGAAATTCGTCAGGAACTTGCCGGCCACTTCGGCAACCATGCCTTCGAACTTTTCATTCCAGCCGTATTCGGCCGCGTAGGCCTTGGCTTGCGCCTCGATGATCCAGCCGATATCGCCGATCCGGTGGGGGCGAATGATCGCCGGACCGGCCGGCATTGACGGGTCGAGAGTTGCGCGGATCGTGTTCATCGCGCCGATTAGAGCCTGACGGCGGGTATCTTCGACGTTATCGAGGTCCGCGGCGATCTGCCGGCGGGAAAGCTCGCCAAGCATTTCGAATTCCGCCTGTCCCCTATCGGTGACGATGAGAATCTGGCTGCGCCCGTCGGCGGGATCGGGCTCGCTTTCGATGAAACCTGCCTCGCGGAACTTCTTCAGGATGCGGCTGAGATAGGCCGGATCGAGACCGAGTTCGCGATTGAGTTCGGTTGCCGAAAGTCGCTTTCGGGCGCCGATCTCATAGAGGATGCGCGCTTCGGTGAGCGTGTAATCGGTATCGAGATAACCCTTGGCCAGCAGGCCGAGCTTGTTCGTGTAGAAGCGGTTGAAGCCGCGAACGGCGTCCAGCATGGCGATATCGGTCATGGACAGAGCCTCCCTTTGGAGACTCTGTCTGATATTTATTGGACTTAGTCAAATACTTTATGCGGCGAGGAGCGCTGCTTTGTGTTCCGCGAAGTAGGCGCTGAGAGGTTGAGGCTTCACGCCCGTCAGCTTCTCGAAATCCCCGGTCACCAGATCGAAATTGCCGGCCCGGATATTGGCGTCGGTCGAGACCAGCATTTTGACGACGAAACCCGGTAGCCCGGCACCGATCAGACCTTGCTCGAGTTGCTCGTCACTCGCATGCACGACCTCCAGCGGCTTGCCGGCGGCGGCCGAAACAGCCGCGGCGATCTCCTCCGCGGTATGCGCCTGCGGTCCGGTGAGCGTCAGCGTCTGGCTGCCGGCAGGCGGGTTGGCAAGTGCTGCGGCGGCGGCACGGGCGCAGTCGTCGCGGGAGATGTTGGAGACCCGGCCCTTGCCGAATGCGGTATACCATTTGCCGGCCTGGAGGTTGTGCGGCATGGAGTGCAGGTAGTTGTCGTAATACCAAGCATTGCGCAGGATGGTGTAGGAGAGGCCGCTCGCCTTGATCGCTTCCTCCGTGCCGAGGTGGTCGGGCGCGAAGGAGATGAGCGATTTGTCCGGATTCGGCATGGAGGTGTAGACGACGTGCTTGACGCCCGCCTTGGCCGCCGCCGAGACGGCGTTGCGGTGCTGGATCAGGCGCTTGCCAGGATTGGCGAGATCGTCGGTGGAGATGATGAGCACGCGGTCAGCTCCCTTGAAGGCGGCGACGAGGCCGGCTTCGTCATCGAAATCGGCCTTGCGGGTTTCGATGCCCTTTTCGGCAAGGCCGGCAAGCTTTTGCGGATCACGGCTTGCAGCGATGATGTCGCTGGCGGGCACCTTGGACGTTTCCAGGAGGTGACGAATGATCGACTGGCCCAGTTGGCCGGCGGCGCCGGTGACGAGCAGCTTGCTCATGAAATCTTCCTTTTCTGGCGGCCGCTTGCACGCGGCAGCGTTGGTGAGTGTTGGTCTCAAAAAGAGACTAGCGCTAAAATAGGAATTGACCTCAGGCTGTAAAGAAGGCAGTTTCGCGGGAGATCGTTACCGGGAGGGAACCACCATGGTTCTGAGCAAAACCAGCCCGCAGCTGCAGCGCGAGGAGTTCGACATCACCGCGTGGGATATGGACAACTGCCCAGTGCGCGACGTGATCGATCGCATCGCCGGCAAATGGTCCACGCTGCTCCTGGAGGCGCTTGCTATCCGTCCCTATCGCTTCGGGGAACTCCGCCGGCTGATCCCGGATATTTCGCAGCGCATGCTGACCCAGACCCTGCGGGACCTGCAGCGGGACGGCTATATCGAGCGGGAGGTGTTTCCCACCAAGCCGCCGAGCGTGGAATATCGCATGACCGATCTCGGACGCTCGCTGTTCGAGCCGCTGTCCAAGGTTCTTCGCTGGGCGGAAGCCAATCATGCCGACGTCAAGGCGGCGCGGGAGCGTTACGACGCGAGCGAACTCGCTTGAATGCGAAATTGAATGCGAACTCGGCGGAGAAGCGGGTGGGGCAAAGACTATCGGGCATCCTGATTGCCGGGAGTTCGCATGTGGGTAAAACCACGCTCGCGCGGCGTCTCGCCGAAACGCTCGGCTGGAATATGGTATCGACCGACCGCCTCGGAAGACATCCCGGCCGACCATGGCCGAGCATACCTCAACCTGTCGCCGAATATTACGCGCGGCTTTCACCGGAGACGATCTACTGGTTTCTGAAGGTGCATCACGAAAACATGTGGCCCAATATCAGGCGGATGATCGAGTGCGAGATCGAAGCCGGGAGGCCGCTTGTCCTTGAGGGATCGGCGCTTCGGCCAGAGTTCATAGCGCCTCTTGTTTCCGATAGGGTTGCCGGGATCTGTCTCCATGCGGATGCGGATTTTCTGCGGGAAAGAATGCGGTCCGAGGCGGAATATCGGCAAGCCGACGAGCCTGTCCGCGCCATAATGGATAAGTTCATCGAGCGGTCCTTGCAGGACAACTCGGAAATGCATGAGGCTGCAATGCAGCACGGGATAACCATCGTGGATGTATCTGATCCCCAAGCTGTCGCCTGTCTTTCCGACGATTTGGTGCGCCGGGCCTCATAGAGCTTTGCGACAGAAAAAGGAGAAGGGCGGCCGGAAACCGCCCCTCTCGGTTTGATCAGGCCGCCAGCGAGGCCATGTCGATGACGAAGCGGTAGCGTACGTCACTCTTCAGGACGCGTTCATAGGCTTCGTTGATCTCACCGATATTGATCGTCTCGATCTCCGAGACGATGTTGTGCTGACCGCAGAAATCCAGCATTTCCTGGGTTTCCTTGATCGAGCCGATCATCGAGCCGGAAAGGCTCTTGCGGCCGGGGATCAGCGAGAAGGCATGAACTGGTACCGCATGCTCCGGCACGCCGACCAGAACCATGGAGCCGTTGACCTTGAGAAGGCCGAGATAGGCGTTCCAGTCGATCGCCACGCCCACCGTGCAGATGATGAGGTCGAAAGTGCCCGCGAGCTTGGTAAAGGTCTCGGCATCGCTGGTGGCGTAATATTCCTTGGCGCCGAGCTTCAGCCCATCTTCCTTCTTGGAGAGCGATTGGCTGAGAACGGTGATGTCCGCGCCCATGGCCGCGCCGAGCTTGACGCCCATATGGCCGAGACCGCCCATGCCGACGATCGCGACCTTTTTGCCAGGGCCGGCATTCCAGTGGCGAAGCGGCGAGTAGAGCGTGATGCCGGCGCAAAGCAGCGGTGCTGCGGCATCGAGCGGCAGGTTTTCCGGGATCGACAGCACATAGCCTTCCTTGACGACGATCGAGTCCGAATAGCCGCCATAGGTCGGCGTCTTTCCATCGGCCTCGTAGTCGTTATAGGTCTGCACGAGACCGGGCATGTACTGCTCGTTGTCGACATCGCGGGAAGCGCAGCCGACGCAGCTGTCGACGAAGCAGCCGACGCCTACCTTGTCGCCGACCTTGAACTTCGTGACCGACGAACCGACGGCCGCGATCGTGCCGACGATTTCGTGGCCCGGCACCATCGGATATTTCGACCCGCCCCATTCGTTGCGGGCCTGGTGGATATCGGAATGGCAGACGCCGCAATACTGGATCGAGATGACCACGTCGTCGGCATTCGGTTCGCGGCGCTCGAAGGTGAAGGGCGTCAGCGGCTTGGACGCGTCGGTGGCGGCATAGCCTCTAGCAATAGCCATGAGAAGCTCCAATCATCTGTTGATTTGAGGGAAAAGGGACGAGGCGGAATATGCATCCGGGCAGCCGATAGGTGTTAGATCGATCCTGCAAGCTTCTTGCACGATCCTGCAAAATTCATGGCGCGCTCCGTGCCAGGCTATTTCACGAAACGTCTAAGTGTTTCGGTCCTCCGGTTCGCCGATCTCGATCGCATGTCCATCCGGGTCGTAGAAACGAAAGACCCGCTGCCCCCACGCCTGTTTTTCTATGGGATGTATCAACTCCACATGCGGCGCGATGCTTTCAAAGGCGGCATCGACATCGCTGTGTTCGAAATACAGAAGCAAATTCCGTCGGCCATAGGGTTCGCCGGTGTCACGCTTCCGGTTCCAGACCGTTTGCTCGAGCGATTGACCTTCGTGGATTGCAAAGCCGGACTCGAAAAGGACGAAATTTCCGGCGTCTTCGATAATTTTCAGACCCAGCAGCTTGTTGTAGAATTCCTTGGAGCGGCTTATGTCGCGAACGAAAGGGATGGGATTGATAAAACGCATCGTTTTCTCCGTAAGCCGACTGCGGATTTGTAGAATGGCGCCGTGACGCCTAGATTGGAAGAAACCTGCGGCCATCCCAGAGCGAGTTTCCATGACGCTGCCCTTCAATCCCTATCAGGAAATCGCCTCCATCGCCGCGCGCCATACGCCGGGCGAGGGCGAGTTCGACACGGCCATCGACAATCTGTGTCTCAGCCGGCGCTCTACGCCGAGCGAGTCGTTCCACAGCAGCTATCGCCCCTGTGTGGCGATCGTGCTGCAGGGTGCCAAAAGCCTGCGTCTCGGCACGGAGACGATCAACTATGCCATGGGCGAGTATCTTCTCACCTCGTTGGATCTGCCCGTCACCTGGCGGGTGACGGAAGCAAGCCCGGAAACCCCGCATTTCTGCTTCGCGCTCGCGATCGACAGCGGGAAGCTCGCGGAGCTTCTCAACCGCATCGAGCTTCCCCGGCGGCAGGCCAATGCGGAAAGCCAGCGCGGCATCACCGTCAATGCCGCCTCGCCGGAAATCCTGGACGCGGCGGTGCGTCTGTTGCGCCTGCTCGATCGCCCGCAGGAGATACCGGCCATGGCGCCGCTGATCCAGCAGGAAATCCTCTACCGCATTCTCACCGGCCCGGACGGCGCGCGGCTGCTCAACATCGCGGTCAACGACAGCAACGGCAACCGGATCGCACGCGCCATCGCCTGGCTGCGCCAGAACTACGCCCGTCCGCTTCGCATCGAGGAACTGGCGGAGCGCGTCAATATGAGCGAATCCTCGTTCCACCATCACTTCAAGGCGGCGACGGCGATGACGCCGGTTCAATTCCAGAAGAAGCTGCGCCTGCATGAAGCGCGCCGGCTGATGCTGGTGGAAAAGCTGGATGTCGGCACGGCGGGCCATCGGGTCGGCTATCAGAGCCCTTCCCAGTTCAGCCGCGAATACAGCCGGCTCTACGGCCTTTCGCCCTTGCGCGACATGGAATCGGAATCGGTCCGCGAACCCGTCACCGCCTAGCCTTGTGGCGCTTCACGCGGACATGTCGACGATGTGTTCGTGCCCGATATCGGCAATGCTCGTCACGCCGAGCAACGCCATGTTGTCCGGAAAAATCTTCTCCGGCAGATGCCGCTGAAGGTGATTAATTCCTCGGTACAAAGCTCGGCTGTCGCAAAGCCTCTTGCAAATCACCCGCGGAAGTCATTATTTTGGAACCGTTCTCAGGGCGGGGTGCAATTCCCCACCGGCGGTATCGGGAGTGATCCCGGAGCCCGCGAGCGCTTTCACGCAAGTGGAAGGTCAGCAGATCCGGTGAGATGCCGGAGCCGACGGTTAAAGTCCGGATGGAAGAGAACAACGCCGGGTGTTTCCTGTTCGGGGGACGAGTCCGGCTTGTTCGCCCAAGGGATAAATGGCGGCTCGCAAGGCCGTGGTTTTACCGCTAACGCGGGTAACCCTTGAAAGGCACTGAAATGACAATCGCAAAAATCGAAGATGCTCTCGAAGCTCTGGCTCGTGGCCGGATGATCGTCGTCGTGGATGACGAGGATCGGGAGAACGAGGGAGACATCATCGCGGCATCGGAAACGGTGACTGCGGAGACCGTTGCGTTCATGATGAACCACGCACGCGGTCTGATCTGCGTGGCGATGGAAGGCGAGCGGCTGGATGCGCTCGACATCCCGCTGATGGTCCCGCGGAATACGGAATCCCATAAGACGGCCTTCACCGTTTCGGTGGATTACATTCCGGGAACGACGACGGGCATCTCGGCGGCCGACCGGGCAGCAACGGTGAGGGCGCTGATGGACCCGAAGGCGCAGCCGGACGACTTCGCGCGGCCGGGCCATATCTTTCCCCTCCGCGCCCATCCGAATGGCGTACTTTCACGCCCCGGACATACGGAAGCGGCCGTGGAGCTCTGCCGTCTGGCGGGCCTGAAGCCTTCCGGCGTCATCTGCGAGGTTGCCAAGGATGACGGCACCATGGCGCGGCTGCCGGACCTCGTCGAGTTCGCGAAACTCCATGGAATGCCGCTGGTTACGATCGCGGACCTCATCTCGTATGTGAAGGGTCTGCGCGGCGTGGGCGATGCCTACGCCGCCTGATCCGGCCGGGCTGAAAACGCCGACATATCATGAAAGGCCCGATCAAAGCCGGCGCAGGTTTGCGCCGGCTTTGATCGTTTCGAAAACGTCCGAAACGATCGGGCGGCCAGACGTGCATTTTTGTTCCGGCATGTCGGATACTCGTGCCCGCTCTCGTCTTTAAAAGGAGATGAATGGAGGCACGCCTGTTATGAAACTGTATTTCAGCCGCAATCCCAACCCGCGTCTGGCGGTGGCTGCTGCGCGCTATCTGAATGCGCCGGTCGAGTTTGAATACGCATCGCCGCGAGCGCCGGGGCAAGCCGAGCGTTACCGCTCGCTGAACCCGAACCTGTTGGTGCCTATTCTGCAGGGTCCCGGAAGGGCCCTTTGGGAGGCTGACGCAATCGTCTGCCGCCTTTCCCGCGACATGCGCTCGGATTTCTGGCGCACCGACGATGACGAGCCGGAGATGATCCGATGGATCAGTTGGGGCATGCAGAATTTCGTGAAAGCTTGCGATATCGTGCATTTTGAACGCGGAACCAAGCTGCGGTACGGGATCGGCCCCCTGGATCCGCAACAGGTCCAGGATGGATTGCGGCAATTTCACCGGGCCGCTGAGGTCCTTGAAGCCGAACTTTCAAGCCGGCTTTGGCTGGTCGGGGACACGCTTTCTTTCGCGGACTTCCGAATGGGTACGTTTCTGCCCTTCAACGATGCGGCGCTGCTGCCGATCGATGATTATCCTTCCATTCGCCGCTGGTATCGTCGGCTCGAAGACATCGACGCGTGGCGTGATCCCTTCCGGGGATTGGAGGCGCCGGAATTGCCGCCGCTGCCGGCCTAGCCCCAACTGACAAGATCGGTTTCGCCGGCAACGGGACGCCGCTGGAAGAACTGCCGATCAACTTCTCCCGAACCGTCTTGACGCCGGCTTGCGACTGCGTCATAAGCTGCACCCGAACCGTACCGTACGGTACGGAAATTGGAGGCCCTACAGTGATCGCCGAAGCAGGCCGCATGCCGGAATTTTCGCCCCGCCAGAATGTCGTTCTGGAGCAGGCGCTTCGGCTACTCGTGGAAGGGGGCGAAAAGGCGCTCACGACTTCCGGCCTGGCGCGCGCAGCGCATTGCTCCAAGGAAAGCCTCTACAAGTGGTTCGGCGATCGCGAAGGCCTGCTGGCTGCGATGATCGCCCATCAGGCAAGCAAGGTGCGCACCTTCGAGCGCTCAGGCGAGCGGCTGAACGCCGTATTGCTGCGCGAACATCTGGAGCTTTTCGCCCGCGACCTGTTGGAGGTTCTGGCCGGCGACGTGTCTCTGGCGCTGAACCGGCTGGCGATCGGCCAGTCCAACCGCGACGGTTCCAAACTCGGCAAGCTGCTGCTCGAGCACGGCCGCCGCCAGATCGATCGCCGCGCAATCGCGTTGATCGATGCGGGCAAGCGGGCAGGGCTCCTGCGCTTCGACGATGCCGACGCGGCCTATCACACGCTTTACGGCCTGATCGTCTCCGACCTGCATGTGCGCATGCTGCTGGGCGAGCCGGGCCTCAAGGACAATGCACGCCAGGCGCAGAAGGCGGTCGACGCCTTCCTGACGCTGCACGGCACGCAGAAGGATTCGGGGGAGGCGCTCCGCGCCGCCTCGGGACGATGAACATCATCAACAAGCGACACGCATAGGGAAGGAAAAAACGATGCGCGTTTATTACGATCGGGATGCCGATATCAACCTCATCAAATCGAAGAACGTCGCCGTCATCGGCTACGGTTCGCAGGGCCGCGCGCATGCGCTGAACCTCAAGGATTCGGGCGCCAAGAACCTGGCGATCGCGCTGAAGGCCGGTTCGCCGACCGTCAAGAAGGCCGAGGCCGATGGCTTCAAGGTCATGACGGTTGCCGAAGCCGCCAAGTGGGCCGACCTGATGATGATGGCGACCCCGGACGAACTGCAGGCCGATATCTACAAGGCTGAAATCGCTCCGAACATCCGCGACGGCGCTGCAATCGCCTTCGCCCACGGCCTGAACGTGCATTTCGGCCTGATCGAGCCGAAGGCATCGGTCGACGTCGTCATGATCGCGCCGAAGGGCCCGGGCCACACGGTTCGCGGCGAATACCAGAAGGGCGGCGGCGTGCCGTGCCTGGTCGCCGTTCATCAGAACGCTTCCGGCAATGCTCTTGAACTCGCTCTCTCCTACGCCTGCGGCGTCGGCGGCGGCCGTTCGGGCATCATCGAGACCAACTTCAAGGAAGAGTGCGAAACCGACCTCTTCGGCGAACAGGTCGTTCTCTGCGGCGGTCTGGTCGAGCTCATCCGCGCTGGTTTCGAGACGCTGGTGGAAGCCGGCTACGCGCCGGAAATGGCCTATTTCGAGTGCCTGCACGAAGTGAAGCTGATCGTCGACCTGATCTATGAAGGCGGCATCGCCAACATGAACTACTCGATCTCCAACACGGCCGAATGGGGCGAATACGTCACCGGTCCGCGTATCATCACCGACGAGACCAAGGCGGAGATGAAGCGCGTCCTGAAGGACATCCAGACCGGCAAGTTCACCTCCGAATGGATGCAGGAATATCGCGCCGGCGGTGCCCGCTTCAAGGGCATCCGCCGCAACAACGACAACCACCAGATTGAGGAAGTCGGCACCAAGCTGCGCGCCATGATGCCTTGGATCGGCAAGAACAAGCTGGTCGACAAGACGGTCAACTAAAACAAAACTCTGGCAATCTACATCATAGGCCGGGGCGTATGCTCCGGCCTATTGATATAGGTCGCTTACAAATATGCCATTGTCAGAGAGGGTTTCGTCAGCCTTATCGAGATATTCATTTATGCAGCGAAGAAAATCCGTAAGCTTGAACATTTTTTTGTGAAATTTTTCAGATTTTATAGAGATGGCGGCATCAATTTCATCTTTGTTTCTCATGATTTCCATAAAGTCTTCTGAAATGTATTTTCCAACATCCTTAAATACATCTATTTCCACACCGTGCAAAATGTTGCCGACTATGTCCCAACAGTTTTCCTGGCCGCCCGTGTGATTGCCTCGCTCATCGGTAATCATAGCTTTTATGCGGAGGTTTTTCAGTTCGCTTGTGCTTTTTGTCATTTCAGCCAGACGTCTGACGGAAATGGCTAATATTATCAGGTCCTTTTTGCAGAGCTCTTCGGCTAAGGAAAAGTAATCACCGAAGCCGAGTATCTTCAGGCTGCGTGACGTCGCATAAGCCGCAAGTCTTGCTATCCTTTCCACTGCTTCGTCGTAAGCATGTTTACAAAGCTGTGGATTTAGCTTTAGTTTTTCGCTCATGGGGTCAGAGCTTTCCTCTGCGCAAATAGTTCACGCCGCCGGCGGAATGACGCCCTTGGTGAGCAGGAAGCAGCCGTAGAACCGCGTTTCGCCGGTCGCTATCACGCAATAGGCCTTTTTCGCCGCCTCGTAGAAGGCGAAGCGCTCGATACCGTACATGGGGGCGGACTGGCCTTCGGCTGCGTCGATCTTGGCCTGTACTTCCACCTGCACGGGCTCGAGCTGATCGGGCGCGCCCATGACCTCCATCCGGCCGACGGAGGGTTGGAGCGGGGTGTCGAGCGGCAGCACCGAGAGGATGGCCTCCATGGCGCGTGCCGCGGAGACATTGTCGATCCTGAGCAGTTTGCCGAGTGTGCTCTGGCGCGCGACCGATTCGGCCGGAAAATTGGTGTCCACGAGCGCCAGCGTGTCGCCGTGTCCCATGGAACGCAGCGCGTGCAGCACGTCGGCGTTGAGCGCCGGATCGATATTCTTGAGCATGTTTTCCTCTTGGGCCGGGCGGCCGCTTCGCTATTTGTCGGGGAACGGAAACTGGCGTCTATTTGCCGTTCTGGCAAGCGCGGGTGCAGTCTGTTTTCACGCAATTGCGGCCGCAAAACCGCTACGCACTTTTGCTGGAATGGCTCTGGTGGCATAGTGGGCAAGAGGACAAAAAAATACCTCGCCGGCCAATAGGTCAGTATTGCTGACCTGTCGATCTTTCTGTAAAGAAAGACGATAGAAAATTGAAATAAGAGGAAACATCCGTGCTTGATTGGGAACATATCTTTGCGACGCGCTCCAGTCGCATGCGTGCGTCCGAAATCCGTGAGCTCCTGAAGCTGCTCGAGCGTCCCGACATCATCTCCTTCGCAGGCGGCATTCCCGACCCGGCGCTCTTTCCCGATCAGGAATTCAAGCAGGCCTATTCGGATATCTTTTCCGGCCCCCAGGTGAATGCCGCGCTCCAGTATTCGGTGAGCGAGGGCTACAAGCCGCTGCGCGAATGGCTGGTCGGCGAGATGGCCAAGATCGGCATCCCTTGCGCGGTCGAAAACGTCTTCATCACGTCGGGCTCGCAGCAGGCGCTGGATTATCTCGGCAAGCTCTTCCTATCGCCGAAGGATACCGCGCTCGTCACTTGGCCGACCTATCTCGGCGCACTGCAGGCTTTCAACGCCTACGAGCCGACTTATGACCAGCTTTCCTTCGGCAACCGCACGCCGGCCGCGTATCAGGAGGCTGCGGCCAAAGCAGGCGGCGCGGTGAAGTTCGCCTATCTCTCGGCCGATTTCGCCAATCCGACCGGCGAGACGGTGGATCGGGCAGGGCGCGAAAAGCTGCTCGGCCTTGCCGATGAGCTCGACATCGCGGTCATCGAGGATGCGGCCTACCAGTCGCTGCGCTACGATGGCGAAGCGGTCCCGCCGATCCTGGCGCTCGACATCGCCCGCAAGGGCGGCATCGAGAACACCCGCACCATCTATTGCGGAAGCTTCTCCAAGACCCTTGCTCCCGGTCTTCGCGTCGGCTTCGTGGTCGCCGCCATGCCGGTCATCCGCAAGCTGGTGCTGATGAAGCAGGCGGCCGACCTGCATTCCTCGACCATCAACCAGATCGCCATCGAACATGTCGCGACGCGCGGCTTCGACGCGCAGGTGGCCAAGATCAAGACAGCCTACAGCGCCCGCCGTGACGCCATGCTGGCCGCGCTCGCCAAGTACATGCCGAAGGGCACGAGCTGGACGAAGCCGGAAGGCGGCATGTTCGTCTGGGTCACCGTTCCGGCGGGCCTCGACGGCGCCGAGCTTCTCGCCCGCTCGATCGAGACGGAGAAGGTCGCTTTCGTGCCGGGCCAGGCCTTCTTCGCCGACCGCTCGGGCGCGAATACCCTGCGGCTCTCCTTCTCCTGCGCCGACGAGGCGATGATCGAGGAAGGCATCCAGCGGCTCGGCCGCCTCATCGGCAACGCGCTTTCCGCCGCCGCTGCCTGATCAGGTCGCTTACAAAGTTCAAAGCCCTGTCTCCACTCGGTGACGGGGCTTTTTTATTGCGGATAGTCTTTCTGCGGGGCTGGTCGCGACTGTCACATACCTGTCAGATCGATCGTGTTTAAGCGGTTATCCATTCAGAAGGACTGCTCAGATGAAAAAGCTTCTCTCCGCCTTCACCGCGCTCGTCGCGCTTGGCCTTGTCGCGGGTGCCGCGCAAGCCGCCGACCTCGTGCTCTACACCAGCCAGCCGAACGAGGATGCCCAGGCGACCGTCGATGGCTTCAAGGCCGCCAACCCGGATATCGACGTCGAATGGGTTCGCGACGGCACGCCGCAGATCATGGCGAAGCTGAATGCGGAGATCCAGGCCGGCAACCCGATGGCCGACGTTCTGCTGATCGCCGATACCGTCACGCTGGAACGCATGAAGCAGGCTGGCCAGCTTCTCGCCTACAAGTCGCCGGAAGCCGCCAATTTCGACGCTGCTCTCTATGACGCCGACGGCTACTACCATTCCACCAAGCTCATCACCACCGGCATCATGTACAACACCCAGGCCGGCATGAAGCCGACGAGCTGGGCCGATCTCGCCAAGCCGGAAGCCAAGGGCCTGGTCGCTATGCCGAGCCCGCTCGCTTCGGGTGCTGCGCTCATCCACGCCCAGACGCTTGCCGGTGTCGACGGCCTCGGCTGGGATTATTACAAGCAGCTCAAGGATAACGGCGCCGTCGCTGCCGGCGGCAATGGCGGCGTGCTGAAGGCGGTCGCATCGGGCGAGAAAGCTTATGGGGTGGTCGTCGACTACCTGCCGATCCGCGAGAAGGCGAAGGGCGCGCCGGTGGAGTTCGTCTTCCCGACGGAGGGCGTCTCGGCCGTTACCGAGCCCGCGGCGATCCTTTCCTCCACCAAGCATGCCGATGCCGCCAGGAAGTTCATCGACTATCTGCTGTCGGAAAACGGCCAGAAGATCGCCGCCAAGCTCGGCTACATCCCGGCCCGCAACGGCATCGATCTGCCGGCCGGCTATCCCGCCCGCGAAGAGATCAAGGTATTGCCGATCAACGCGGCCGAAGCTCTCAAGGCTTCCGAAGAGGATGTGAAGACCTTTTCGGATATCTTCGGCATCAAGGGCTGATATAGAGAGCGCATGACGCGATCCGGAAATCCGGGAAACAGCCAGCCGCGCTGGCTGTTTCCTTTTGTCGTCACCGTCGTCTTCTTCCTGAGCGTGCTGCCGCTCGGCAGGCTGGCGGCGACGGGGCTTGCTTCGGCGTTCGAAGGCGGGGCTGCGAAGCTCTTGTCCGATCCGGCACTCTGGCGGTCGGTTTACGATACGCTCGTCACGTCCTTCCTCGGCATGATCGCCGCGGTGATCCTCGGCGGCGGTTTCGCGCTCTTGCTGACGCTCTTCGACATTCGGGCGAAGGCGCTGCTCGGTTTCCTCTTCATGCTGCCGATGATGATCCCGCCGCAGGTGACGGCGCTCTCCTGGATCGGCATGACGGGGCCTTCGAGCGCGCTTCTGAAGGCGCTGGGGCTCGCGCCGCCGCTCGGCAGCCCACAGCCGCTCTATTCGATCGGCGGCATAGCGCTGCTCTTCGGCGTGCAGCATGCGCCGCTCGTCTATCTTTCGCTGCGGGCCGGGCTGCTTGCCCTGCCGCGCGATGCGGTGGAAGCGGCAAGGCTTTCCGGCGCGTCGTCGCGCCGGGTGCTCATCGATATCATCCTGCCGCTGTCGCTGCCGGGGCTCGTGGCCGGTGCGGCGATCGCCTTCGTCTCGGGCGTCGGCAATTTCGGCATTCCGGCGATCCTCGGTATCCCCGCCTCGATCTACACGCTGCCGGTGCTGATCTATTCGAAATTCGCAAGCTTCGGTCCCGGCACCTTCGGCGACGTATCGCTCATCTCCGCGCTGATCGCGATTATCTCGATCATCGGACTTTCCGTGGAAAGCCGGGTTCTCAAGGGGAGGGATTATCGCGTGATCGGCCTTTCCGGGCAGGTCGCGGTTTTCCGGCTGGGCGGCTGGCGGGTGTTTGCCGAAGCGCTGCTCTGGCTCGTCATCCTGTTGATCCTGGTGATGCCGCTGACGGCGCTCGTCGCAAGTTCCTTGGCACCGGCCTATGGCGTGCCGCTGAGCGCCAAGACCGTGACCATCCACGCCTACGAGGAAATCCTCTTCCGTCAGTCGGTGACGCGCACCGCGTTTTCCAATTCCATTTTTCTCTCCGTTTCGACCGCTTTCGGTCTCCTGGCGGTGACGGTGCTGACCGGCTATTTCCTCGTGCGCACGAAGAGCCGGCTTGCCGGCCTCATCACCGCGCTTGCGGAAATTCCCTACGCGCTTCCGGGCATCGTGCTGGCCGTCGCCTTCATCCTGCTCTTCGCCGCGCCGATCCCGATCCTTCGCATCTCCATCTACGGCACGATCTGGATCATCCTGATCGCCTACTTCTCCAGTTTCTTCGCCGTCAGCCTGAAGCCGGTGGTCAGCGCCTTCCGCCAGCTCGATCCGTCGCTGGAAGAGGCTGCACGGCTTTCCGGCGCCGGCTTCGGACGAAGGCTCGCGGATATCCTCGTGCCGCTGGTGGCGCCCGCCGCCGGCGCCTCGGTGATCCTCGTCTTCCTGATCGCCTGCAACGAACTGACCATCTCCGCGCTGCTCTGGTCGGCGGGCACGCAGACGCTCGGCGTGGCGATCTACAATCTCGATGACAGCGGCAGTTTCAATCTCGCCTCCGCTCTGTCCGTCCTCGTGGTGGTCATGGTCGTCGCCATGATGATCGCGCTGGAGCTGATGGCGAAACGACTGCCGAAGGGAGTGGTGCCTTGGCGAAGCTGATCCTCAATCGTGTCTCCAAGGCCTTCGGCTCGGGAAAACCGGCCGTGAACGATCTGTCGCTGACCGTGCGAGAAGGCGGCTTCCTGGCGCTGCTTGGCCCCTCCGGCTGCGGCAAGACGACGGTGCTGAGGATGATCGCCGGTTTCGAGCAGCCGACCGATGGCTCCATCCTGCTCGGCGAGCGGGTGCTCGCGGATGCCGGGGAGATGATTCCGCCGGAAAGCCGCAACATGGCGATGGTCTTCCAGTCCTATGCGCTCTGGCCGCATATGAGCGTCGCCGACAATGTCGGCTATCCGCTCAAGGTGCGCGGCATTTCCGGCGAGAGGCGGCAGAAGAAGATCGGCGAGGCGCTTGCCGCCGTTCGCCTGGAAAACTTCGCGGACCGCCGGCCGGCCGATCTTTCCGGCGGTCAGCGGCAGCGCGTGGCGCTGGCCCGCTGCCTTGTCACCGAGCCGGATGTCGTGCTTCTCGACGAGCCGCTCGCCAATCTCGACCGGCATCTGCGCCAGGAGATGGAGGAGACCTTCCGGGAATTCCACGCCCGCTCGGGCGCGACGATGATCTATGTCACGCATGATCAGGGCGAGGCCATGGCGCTCGCCACCGATGTCGCGGTGATGTCGGAGGGGCGGCTGCTGCAGGTAGCCTCGCCGGAGGAGATTTATGCCAGGCCGGAAGGCCGCCTCGTCGGCGCGCTGGTGGGGCAGGGAGCCATCCTCTCGCTGCCGTCACTGGCCGGTGACAACCGGCGTCTGGACTGGAGCGGCCTCCAGCTACTCTTCGATCCCGCCGGGACGAATACGGCGCATGCCGACATTCTTGTGAGGCCGCAGGATATCGCGGTGGCGGGCGGGGGGATCGAGGCCCGCGTCGTCTCCGTGCTCTTCGAAGGTGAGCGCTACGCCTTGCGGCTCGTCCTGCCGGACGGGCAGATGCTCCGGGCTTTCAGCCGCGATCCGGTGAAGGCGGGCGATGTCCTGCCGATCGTCATCCGCTCCGCTTGGAGATTGTAGCCAGCTTCGGCCCGCATGGTTATGGTGCCGTCGAAACAGGAGGATTCCGCTTCATGTCGCTGCGCCTCGGCACCTTCAATATCGAAAACCTCATGACCCGTTTCGATTTCTCCGGCTGGCGAAACCAGCTCCGGCAGGATCGGGTGCTGAGGCTCTACGACGTGCAGGACAAGGTCGTCTATCAGCAGCTCGAACAGGCGCGGCTGATCGCCGAGACCGACGACACCCGCCAGCTTTCGGCGCTCGCGATTGCGGAAGCCGATGCCGATATCCTCTGCCTGCAGGAAGTGGACAACATGCCCGCTCTTCAGGCCTTTGAATACGGTTACCTCTATCGCATGGTCGGCAACGGCTATCGCCAGAAATATCTCGTCGAGGGCAATGATTCGCGCGGCATAGATGTCGCGGTGCTGATGCGGGAGGAAACGCGGACGGGCGAGAAGATCGAGGTCGTCGACGTGCGAAGCCACGCCATGCTGACCTATCATGATCTCGGCTTCTTCAATGACGAACTGGCGCTCACCAACGATCCCTACGACAAGATCTTCAAGCGCGACTGCCTGGAACTGGAACTCAAGATCGGCGGCAAGCCCTTCTCGCTCTATGTTGTGCACTTCAAATCCATGGGCAATGCCCGCGATGGAACCGATGGCCGCACCGGAACCATGGCGATCCGCACCGCGGAGGCCAGGGCCGTCCGCCACATTATCGAGCGTCAGTTCGGCAAGGGGCGCACGGCGGACAAGAATTTCGCCATCTGCGGCGACATGAACGATTACCAGGAAAAGGTGCAGGTGATCGGCACGCGCAGGCTCGGCTACCGCTTCGAGCCGGTGCGGGAGGAGGCGAGCGCGCTCGACGTCTTCAGCCATGACGGTTTTGCTGAAAACCCCGTGGAGCGCCGCGACGTCATGGACCGGTGGACGCTCTATCATGCACGCGGACCGGAGGAGCAGCACCTCTGCCAGCTCGATTATATCTGGCTTTCACCGACGCTCGCGCGCCGCAGCGCGGAGCGCATTCCGGAAATCATCCGCGGCGGGCAGCCCTACCGCACGGTCTTCCCGCCTGGCCAGGAGGTGGAGCGCTTCCCCCGCATCGGTTGGGACCGTCCCAAGGCCTCCGACCATTGCCCCGTCGTGATGGAACTGGATCTCGAATGAATATCGAATTTTCCGAT
Organism: Rhizobium moroccans; assembly: GCF_057559155.1. Classification (NCBI taxonomy): domain Bacteria; kingdom Pseudomonadati; phylum Pseudomonadota; class Alphaproteobacteria; order Hyphomicrobiales; family Rhizobiaceae; genus Rhizobium; species Rhizobium moroccans. Next base: position 48,250 of record NZ_JBHFJG010000007.1, read on the forward strand.
GATTTCGCCGGCTGGCCGCCGGAGCAGACCATCTTCCCGGTGGGCCAAGCGGAATTGCAGGTCCTGCCGGGCGATCATCCCCTCTATCTCGCGGAGCGGGAGGCCATCGCCGCAAACTGGGAAAAGGAAATCGCCGCCAATCCGGCGCTCTTCGACGGCCGTATGGTTCTTCACCGGAAGGTTTCGCTGACGCCCGAAGGCTTCCGCAGCGAGGGGCACGTCATTCCCTATTCCGCTTTCCTCTGGTGGCGCAAGCAGGCGAGCCGCGCCGGCGGTATCCACGTTTTCGGCTACCCCGTTCTCGAAAGTTCGGACGGTGCGCTCATCGCCATCCGCATGGGCGAGCATACCGCCAATCCGGGCCTCGTCTATTTCGCCTGCGGTTCCATGGAGCCCGAGGACATCGTCGATGGCCATTGCGACGTGGACGGCAATATGCGGCGGGAGGTGCTGGAGGAGACTGGCCTCGACCTCAGACAGGCAGAAACGGCCGAAGGCTATAACGTCTGCCGCTACCGCCGGGCGATCACCCTGTTCCGGCTGTTCCGGTTCGAACTGACGGCGGACGAGATGATCTCCCGCATAGAGCGGCATATCGAGGTGGCGGAGGAGAAGGAGATCGCTGCGGCTGTCGCCATCCGATCCGCCGATCGCGCCGCCCATCCGTACCATGTCGCCATGCTGCCGGTGCTCGATTGGTATTTCGGTGGGGGCAGCGGATCGTGACGCCTTGCGCTGGCCGATCTGCTCGGGCAGTTTGGCGCCAAGGGTAAATGAGGAGGTTCGTTTGGCGCGGCGCTACGGCATCTACGACGTCTTCACGGACAAGAGGCTTTCGGGCAACCCGCTTGCCGTGGTCTTCGACGGCGACGGCCTAGACGACCAGGCCATGCAGGCGCTTGCCAGGGAAATGAACCTTTCCGAGACGGTCTTCGTCCAAAAGGCGGAAAATCCTGCCTATGCGGCGAAGCTGCGCATTTTTACGCCTGCCCGAGAGCTTCCCTTCGCAGGCCACCCGACCGTCGGCACGGCGGTCGCCCTTGCCGGGCGCAATCATGTGGCGGCGGCTGGCAATGTGGATATCGTCTGCGTGCTGGAGGAAAATGTCGGGCCGGTGCGCTGCGCCGTCCGGCTGCGGGAAGGGGAAGCCGGCTTTGCCGAGTTCGACCTTCCGAAGAAGCCGGTGCGCATCAACCTGCCGCTCGACCGGCAAGGGATCGCCGATGCGCTGAGCGTCAAACTCGCGGATATCGGCTTCGAGAATCACGTCGCCTCCATCTGGAGTGCCGGCGTGCCCTTCCTTATGGTGCCGCTGCACAATTTGGCCGCCGTGCAGGAAATGGAGTTCGATACGATGCTGTGGGAAAAGGCCGCTCCCTTCGTGGAGGGCGGGCTCGCCTCGGCTTACGTCTATTGCCGCGGCGGCGTGCATCATCAGGCGAAATTCCATGCCCGCATGTTCTCGCCCGACATGGGGATTGCCGAAGATCCCGCAACGGGGGCGGCGGTCGCGGCACTTTCAGGCACGATCCAGCATTTCGACGCGCTTCCGGAAGGGCATCATCCGGTTCTGGTGGAGCAGGGGGTGGAGATGGGCCGTCCCTCCTATATCCATCTGCATATCGACGTGAAGGAAGGCGAGATTGCCAGAGCCAGGATCGGGGGCCAGGCGGTGCCGCTGGCGGAAGGCACGCTTCACATCTGACCTCGCTGATCTCATGCGACATCCCGACCGAAGCAGGGACGCGGGAAAACCGCCGGCTTTCGCACGGAAGCCGGCGGCTGAAGGCATATGGCTTTCGACACCGTTACGGCTGCGTATTGCCGCCCGTCGACGGAGTAGCCGGAGCCGGGCTGCCTGCAGGCGGTGCGCCAGGAGTTGCCGGAGCCGGTGAAGGCGTGGCGGGCTCACTGGTGGCCGGCGGCGGTGTCGTGGACGACGTGGTTGCCGGGTCCGTGGGCGAGTTGCCCATCTGCGACCATATGAAGGCACCGACCAGGATGACCGCAATCACGGCAATCCAGGCACCCCACATGGAACGACGCGGAGATTCCGGAGTCGTCCGGAGATCTGGCTTGTTGTCATACGGGTCCATAGTCATGTTCACTTCCTCCTTGTCCTCCCACACAATGCTCGTTCGGGGAATTTGTTCCACCACGTAAGGATGTGGCCGCCGGAAGGCGGGTCACCGCTCGGACGGGCTCTCGTGTTTGCCGACCCTTGAGAGTACCCAGCCGCCGGCAAGCATGAGGGCGCCCCAGGCCAGGAAGCCCATATCCCAATAGATCCATTGTTCGCGCGGCACCGTCTCGTTCACGTGGTGAAGGCCGAGGATCTGATGATTGATCAGGCCTTCGACGAGGTTGAACAGGCCGAAACCCATCAGCATCGAGCCGACCAGCATCTTGCTCGACCAGTAGAGATGCCTGCGATGCGCCGAACGCCAGAGGATCACCAGCCCGATCACCACGAAAATGTAAGTACAGATGTGGAAGAGGCCGTCGAGCAGGATGTTGAGCCTCAGGTTTTCGACACTGTCGGCGGAATATCCCGCGCTTGTCGCCATATGGTGCCATTGGAGGACCTGATGCAGGACGATCCCATCGAAGAATCCGCCGAGACCAAGCCCGAAGAAAATGCCAGCCGCGGTCGGAAACCGGGCTCCAGACCGGGAAGAATCGGTTCGTTGGTCAACCATGGGCGGCAAACATCTGCGGACGCAAATTGTTCCTGCATCGGAATGGCGGCGCACGAATGCCACGCCCGCGATCTGCTATGAGCGAGCAGCCGGCCCTGAAAAGCGGGGGCCGAATCGCATCCTACGAGTGATCCGGCGGCTCTTCGCTACCCGCTCTCTCGTGGCAGAGTTCCTGATACACATCGATCCAGAAGGCTGCCTGATCGAGCGATCCGGTGCGCTCGGCGACCAATGCGCGCGTGAGCGTTTCCGACCCCGCCAAATCTCCGTAGATACTCAGGGCGGCGAGAGCTTGATGCACCGTCATGGAACAAGCGCCTCCGACCGTATCGCTGGGTAATTTGCCATCATTACGCATAAGGTCTGCTAGCACGGCGCCTTCGCATTGTCACATCGTACACATGTACGAGGACCCTTGCTTGCTTACAATGCAACCGTTACGTTTCGGCCATAAAGTTGGGGCGCAGGCGATGACGGTAGATGATAGCGAGACCCTCATATACGAAAAGGCGTTTGCGGCAATAAAGTCGGCGGCCAATGTCGGGGCGGCGATCGCGGCGCTTCGGGACTGCTATGAGGAGGTCGCGCATGTGACCTATCATCATGCACAGACGATTGCGCGCGGGACGGCAGTCGACGCACCCTTCGTGCGCACGACCTATCCGGATGGCTGGGTCGCGCGTTATCTCCTCAAGGGATATGTCACGATCGATCCGATCGTGCGGGAAGGGCTCCTGCGGCAGCTACCGTTCAGCTGGACCGAGGTTGACGTCGGTCCGGAGTGTTTCGAACTCTTCTCCGATTTCCAGACGAGCGGCCTCAGTCCGAACGGCTACTCGATTCCGGTAATCGACAAGGTATCCAGGCGCGCACTGGTATCGTTCAATGCGCATCCGCATGTGACGGATTGGGAAGGCTATCTGCAACGCCACCAGCAGGACTGGGCGGAGTTGGCGCACACTCTCCACCGCAAGGCGGTGGTGGAGCTCTACGGTGACAAGGATCCCTTCCCGCAGATCAGCCCGCGCGAACTGGAAACGCTCTACTGGATCAGTCAGGGCAAGGAATCCAAAGACATCGCGATCATCCTGGCGATCTCCGAGCATACGGTGCGCACCTATATGCGATCGGTGCGCTTCAAGCTGGATTGCGCCAATCTCTCGCAAGCTGTGGCGAAGGCGATGACGCTGCGTCTCATCCGGGGATAACCCCTCCCACATACGTACGAAGGCCTATGTGTTAGCCTCTACGTGCGAATTTCTGACAACTAAAATTTGAACCATTCTCCGCCCTGTAGACAAACGGGACGGAGTTCAAAATGTTTGTTACGATTCAAGCACATGAATATACGAAATACTCCCATATTCTCGATCAGATGTTCCGCCACCGCAAACGTGTCTTCATCGACACGCTCGGCTGGAACATACCCGCCTCCGGTGACCGCGAGCGGGATATCTATGATGAGCTAAATCCTGTCTACCTCGTCTGGTGCAGCGATGATTTGAGCCGCCTTTACGGTAGCATGCGCCTGATGCCGACAACCGGCCCCACGCTGCTCTACGACCCGTTCCGGGCGACCTTCCCAGCCTCGGTCAACCTGGTGGCTCCCGGCATTTGGGAGGGGACGCGGATGTGCATGGACGAGCAGGCCATTGCTGCCGACCATCCGAACATCGACGCTGGGCGTGCGTTCAGCTTGCTGCTTCTGGCCCTTTGCGAATGCGCGCTCGCTCATGGCGTACACACGATGATTTCCAATTATGAACCGCACCTCAAGCGGGTCTATCGACGCGCCGGGGTGGAGGTCGATGAATTGGGGCGCTCTGACGGGTATGGCCGGCATCCGGTCTGCTGCGGTGCTTTCGAGGTCTCTCAGGGCATCCTTGCGGACATGCGTGAATCGCTGAACGTCGACACGCCACTCTATCGTCGGTCAACACCGGCCCGATCAGTATTGTCGCTGATGTCAGATGCCGCATGAGGCAGGCTGAGGGGCGATTTGGAGCTTTAGTGCTATGAGCATAAGCAATGATAACGATATTGGCGCCAGTATCGCTTCGGACGTACGTTCCGTTTTAAAAAAATCGCGTGCGGCGCGCTATGATATGGTGACTTATTTCTGCGGGTTGATCCTGCAGGAGCTGATGCTCATCAAAGTTGAACGCCTCGAAAAGAAAGAGGATGGGGTTGCATAGATTTTTCCCCTGCGGCTGATGGATAGTTTCAAACAGCCTCCTCTAAGCCGGAGGCTGCTTTGCAGACATGTTGGACCGTCTGCACCTGGTGGACCGAATAACTTTTCGTACTGAGTTTTGTCGGGGCGTCGCCTGATGGCATGTGGAAAGGCACGAGGACGGGCTTCCAATCCGTTGAAAGCACGCTTGAACGTCTGTCTCTAACCTGTTGAAATGATGGTGGGTGATGTAGGGCTCGAACCTACGACCCGCTGATTAAGAGTCAGCTGCTCTACCAACTGAGCTAATCACCCAAGATCCATCGTCGGCGGCCAGGTGGCGCCGGCGGTGTGAGGGGGCGTATAAAGTGGAACGATCGGCTTGTCCAGCGTCATTGCGAAAATTTCGTGAAATTTTCGGGACGCTTCATTCCGCGCCCGCCACCCTTGTCCGCCGCGCCTCCAGAGTGCGGAAGGCGAGGGCGAGCGCAAAGCCTATAACCGCCGTGAAGGCGACGAAGAAGGGGGCCGCGGACCATCCATGGGCGGCCACGATCGAGCCAACCAGAAGCGGCCCGGCGCATTGCCCGATATTGGAACCCTGCATCACGAAGCCGCTCATGGTCCCCACGAGATCCGGGCGCGGTGAGTAGACCGGAAGCGCCCCCATCAATGTCGCGGGCAGGAGCCCGCCCGAGACGGCATAGACGACGGCGGCTCCATATCGCAGGCTTAAAGGTAAGCCGCCGCTGAAGACGGCGAAGGCCATCAGCGTGAGGATGACGCAAGGGCCGGCGATAAGCAGCCAGCGGGCGATGCCCAGCCTGGCGAGAAAGCCGCCGAGCACATTGCCGCCCGCATTGGCGAGAACGGCAAGCGCCGTCATTACCGAGGCAAGCGTCAGCGCCAGTCCCATGTCCTCGATCAGCATGGTCGGCAGAAAGCCGAAGACGGACATGAAGCTCGAGCTGTAGGTCGCGAAGATGCCGGCCAGCAGCCAGGAGGCCGGTTGGCCCGCGGTGAGGCGCAAACCCGTCACCAGCGAAGCGGACGAGGCCGTGGGCGCGGCGCGCGTTGACGAGCCGGTCGCAGCGAGCGCCGCCAGCGGCACGAGACAGGCAAGCGTGGCGGCAACCCATGAGCCGCGCCAGCCGAAGGCGGGAAGAGTGAACGGCGAGGCAAGCATCATCACGGCGACGCCCATGGGCAGCCAGACACCCCATATGGCGAAGGCGACGGCCCGATCGGAAGGTGCCGTAACCGAGGCGATCAGGCCGGGTGCGGCCACCACCGTCATGATGAGCCCGACGCTTTCGACCGCGCGGCTTGCGAAGACCACCGCTTCGGAAGAGGTGAGGGCGCCGGCAAGACTTCCGGCCGCCAGAAAAAGGAGGCCGAGAATCATAGAACGACGATGGTTGAGCTGATCTGTGAGGCGGCCGATGAATAGCCCGCAGACGGCGCCGATGGCGCTCACCAGGCCCATCAGCCAGCCGGCGGCGGCCAGGTCCATGCCGAGCTCCGCGCGCAGCAAGGGGAGCGCCGGCGGCACCTTGCCGATATGCAAGGCCGCCGCGATCCCGGCAAGAACGGCGATCGCGACCTGTCCCCATCGCGTCATGACGATGTGCCCTCCCAAGCTTTGCTCCTCAGCCGAGGCATATCACCCGAAGGCGAGTCGCGGCATAAATTCGTGGGGCCGGCCCATAAATTCTCCGGCGGTTTTCTGGCGGTCATGCGGACGACTTATTTGCCTGTTTTCACCGGCGAAGCTATTTGATTGATGTCGCTTTCGACTCGCAATCCGGGAAATTCATCCGTGTCCATTTCAGAAAAAGACTACGCCGCCTTCCTGTTCGACATGGACGGCACGATCCTCAATTCGCTTGCCGCAGCCGAACGTGTCTGGGGCCGATGGGCGGCGGCGAACGGCCTGGACGTGGAAAAATTCCTGCCGACCATGCACGGCAAGCGCGGCATCGATACCATTACGGCGCTCGATCTGCCGGGGATCGACCCGCAGGCGGAAGCCGACCTCATCCTTCGCGGGGAGATCGAGGACGTCGAGGGCGTGGTACCGATCCCCGGCGCCGTCGAGTTCCTGGCCGCTTTGCCGCCGGAAAAATGGGCGATCGTCACCTCCTCGCCGATCGAGCTTGCCAAGCGGCGGCTTGCGGCGGCCGGCATTCCCGAGCCGCGCTTCATGGTGACGGCCGAGGATGTCGCGGTGGGTAAGCCCAATCCGCAATGCTATATCCTGGGCGCCGAGCGCCTGGGGATCGATCCGGCGCAAGCGCTGGTCTTCGAGGATGTGCTGGCGGGCGTAGAGGCCGGCGAAGCCGCCGGCGCCGATGTCATGGTCATCACCGCGACGCACGCCCATCCGATCGAAACCGCTCACCCGAAGCTCATGGATTATCGGGCGGTGGTGCCGCACATTTCGGAAAATGGCCGCCTCTCCGTGAGGCCGAAGCGCTGAAACGCTCTAGGTGGCCTGACGCGCGCTTCGCATGATGCCGACGGTCGCGAGCCACAGCACCACGCCGAGCGCGAGCAGGCAGGCGGCGATCAGGTATTGAACCGGATCGCGCCCCGTCCATGGACCGGCCAGGAACGCACAGGAGATGGCGCCCAGCACCGGCAGGATGGTCGGCGTGCGGAAGTGTTGATGTTCGACCTTGTCCTTGCGCAGCACGAGCACCGCGATGTTCACCACCGTGAAGACGCAGAGCAGCAGCAGCGCCGTCGTGCCGCCGAGCGCGGGAACGCTGCCGGCAAAGGTGATCAGCGCAAAGGCGAGCGCGGTGGTGAAGAGGATCGCCACGAAGGGCGTGCGGCGGGTCGCATGGACCTTGCCGAGGGATGCGGGCAATACCGCTTCGCGGCTCATGCCATAGATCAGCCGGCTCGCCATCATCATGTTGATGAGCGCCGAGTTTGCCACGGCGAACATGGTGATGATGCCGAAAATGCCGAGCGGGAAGGCGGGCGCGCCGGCCTGGACGACTTTCAGGAGCGGCGTGTCGCCTTCACCCAGTTCCGCGGCGGGAACGAGCGCAATGGCGGAGATCGAAACCAGCACGTAGATCAGGCCGGTGATGACAAGGCCGGAAAGCAGGACCTTCGGGAACATGCGGCTCGGTTCCTTGCATTCCTCCGCCATGTTGACGGAATCCTCGAAGCCCACCATCGCGAAGAAGGCGAGCGTCGTCGCCCCGATCACAGACCAGAAGACGCCGCGGTCGCCGGCGGGCTGGAAATCCCAGGCCCGCGAAATATCGCCCTGGCCAGCCGAGATGGCCCACAGGCCAATGGCGATAATGATCAGAAGGCCGGTAAGCTCCACGACCGTCAGCAGCACGTTGGTCATGACGCTTTCGGTCACGCCCCGGAAATTGATGACCCCTACCAGCGCTATGAAGCAGAGCGCGACGAGGGTGACCCCGTAGGCGCCGAAATCGAAACCGAAGGCAGAGGAGAAGTTTGCCGCAAAGGCGCGGGATGCGGTGGAGGCCGATGTGATACCGGACGACATTACCGCGAAGGCGACCAGAAACGTCAGAAAATGGATGCCGAATGCCTTGTGGGTGTAGAGGGCGGCTCCGGCCGCGCGGGGATATTTCGTCACCAGTTCGAGGTAGCTGAAGGCGGTGAGCAGAGCCACGACGAAAGCGACCACGAAAGGCAGCCAGACCACGCCGCCCACCTGCGCCGCCACCTGGCCGGTCAGCGCGTAGATGCCCGTGCCGAGGATATCTCCGACGATGAACAGGAGGAGCAGGCCCGGCCCCATGACCCGCTTCAGTTCGGTTCTTTCTTCTCCCACTTTCGCCGTATGTTTCATGCCATCCTCCTGAAATACGGTGCGTGCAGGGCGTCAGATGAGAACTAGCGCGGCCGGACGGGAAGAAAAGTACGAGCGTTTCAAAGTCCTTGGCAGGCCGGGGCGAGCCGGTCCGGTGAGCTGCACGACCCGTCATCACGCCTCGAATACGCGGCCGTTCGCCCGCGAAACGGCTGAAATATGTGCTCGCATGGCAGACCCCTCCTTTCCCGTTTTTCAAATCGTCCCGCGAAAAACATTGCATCTAATGCAATATTGCAGTAGGTATAGCTATGCCGGTTGGAAGAAATCGCGACGGTGGGCCGAATTCCTGCCTTGGAATCGCCACGTCCCCGGAGCGATGTTCGCCCGCCAATTGGATTCGTATTTCAAAAGCCGGGGACATAGCGATGACGGCCGATATCGCACTATCTGATTTCCTGCATTTCTTTCGGTCCTGGATCAGCCATCCGCTGCGGGTGGCGGCGGTGACGCCGTCGGGCAATCCGCTTGCCCGCCTGATGACCCAGGAGATCGCTCCGATCGACGGACCGATCATCGAGCTCGGTCCGGGAACCGGTGTCTTCACGCGCGCGCTTCTTTCGCGCGGCGTCGCCGAATCCGATTTGACGCTGGTGGAATTCGGCCCGGAATTCATCGATGGCCTGCGCTCGCGGTTTCCCCAGGCGCATGTCCTGCAGATGGATGCGGCCCGGCTCGGCAGGGCCGGTATCTTCGAGGGGCAGCCGGTCGGCGCGGTGGTGAGCGGTCTGCCGCTCCTGTCCATGTCGCCACGCAAGGTCACCGCTATTCTCGCCAGTTCCTTCGCCTATATGCGTCCGGGCGGCTCCTTCTACCAGTTCACCTACGGGCCGCGTTGCCCCGTGCCGCGGCCGATCCTCGATCGCTTGGGGCTCAAGGCCACCCATATCGGCGGCACGATGCGCAATCTTCCGCCCGCCGCGGTCTACCGGATCTCCCGACGCAAGCCGCTCGAACTCTCGCGGGAACGCTTCAAACCGGATGACTGAGAAAAAACCGAGAGAAGCGGCGGAGGGCCGGCGCGAACGCAAGCGCCGCCAGACGCGGGAGCGTATCCAGCAGGCGGCGATGACGCTCTTTCTTGAAAGAGGGTTCGAGGAAACGACGGTCGAGGATATCGCGGAAGCCGCCGATGTCTCCAAGCGCAGCTTCTTCGATTACTTTCCCTCGAAGGAAGACGTGGTCTTCGCCTGGCAGGATACTTTCGCGCAGCATCTCATGAACGCGATCGCCAAGCGCCCTCCGGAAGAGCCCGCGGTGAGCGTGGTCAGGCATGCCTTGCTCGACACCGTAGTCGCGGCCGCCGACCAGCGCGCGCTTGCGATCGGCGATCTCATCAACAGGACGCCGGCGCTCAAGGCGCGCGACCAGCTCAAATACGCCAAGCTGGAGCAGAAGCTTGCCGAGGCGCTGGAGGCCCGCGCCCGTTCGAAGGAGGAGCGGGACCGCATGCGCCTGCTGGCCGCGGTCGTCATCGGCATGCTGCGCATCGGTGCGGAGCGCTGGAAGGATGAGCCGAAGGGCGCTTCCTTCGAGGCGTTTTCCCATACGCTTTTCAACGATCTCTGGAAGATGCTTGCCGATCTCGGAGGGGAAGCCCGAGGCTGACTACCAGTTGGGCTAAGCCATGACGCCCGCCGTCGCGAAGGCGAGCGCCAGATAGCGCGCCAGCTTGCCGATGAAAACGAGCAGGAGAAAGCTCCAGAGCGGCTCCTTCAGCACGCCGGCGACCACCGTGATCGCATCGCCGCCGACCGGCAGCCAGGCAAGGAGCAGCGACCATTTTCCATATTTGCGGTACCAGCGCTCGGCGCGCTCGAGCTGTGCCGGCGTTGCGGGAAACCAGCGGCTGCCGCGGAAACGCTCGATGCCGCGCCCGAGCAGCCAGTTGACCGCCGAGCCGAGTGTGTTGCCGACGGAGGCGACGGCGATGAGTCCCGGCACGGAATACTTGCCCGTCAGCATGAGGCCGACGAGGATCGCTTCCGACTGCATCGGAAAGATCGTGGCGGCGATGAAGGCCGCGGCAAACAAGCCCGCATAGGCGGCGAGATCGATCATCGACTCTAACGGCTCTCAAGGAAAAGGGCGGATGAAGCATCCGCCCTTCGGAAGTATCGGTGAGGAAGCTGAACTCACGCCTGGCTCGGACGCTCGCCTTCTTCGATCGCCGGCTGGCCCGCGCTCTCCGCTGCCGCCTTGGCGCGGCGCGTGCGCCAGTCGCCGAGGAAGAGCAGGATCGGAGCGGCGATGAAGACCGACGAGGAAGCCGCGACCACGATGCCGAAGACCATGGGGATGGCGAAGCTCTCGACCGCGCTTCCGCCCCAGATCGCCATGGGCAGCATGGCGAGGAAGGCCGTGACGGACGTGTAGAGGCTTCGTGCCAGCGTTTCGTTGATCGAGCGGTCGATCAGCTCGCGCAGCGGCATCTTCTTGTAGAGCCGCATGTTTTCGCGCATGCGGTCGTAGACGACGACCTTGTCGTTGACCGAGTAGCCGACCAACGTGAGCAGGGCCGCGATGGCCGTGAGGTTGAAGTCGAGGCCGGTCAGCGCGAAGAAGCCGATCGTCTTCGTCACGTCGAGAACGAGCGTTGCGATCGCGCCGACGGCGAAGGGCCATTCGAACCGCGCCCAGATGTAGATGAGCATGGCGAGCGACGCGAGCACGACGGAGAGAATGCCCGCGGTGGCAAGCTCGCCGCTGACCTTCGGGCCGACCACTTCCGTCCGTTCGACCTTGGCTGTCGGATCGATCTTCACGACCTCCGTCTTCAGGTGCTCGACGGCTGCCGTCTGTGCTTCCTCGCCGCCGGGCTGGCGTTCGACGCGCACCAGAAGGCGGTTATGGCCGCCGAATTCCTGCAGCGCCACTTCGCCGAGACCGAGTTCGTTCAGGCCGGAGCGGAAGGCCGCGAGATCGGCTTCGTTCTGGGTGACGACTTCCATCTGGATGCCGCCGCGGAAATCGACGCCGTAATTGAGGCCGGGCGTGATGAAGAGGATGATGGAGGCGACCGAAAGGAACAGCGAGACGCCGAGGCCGATGAAGCGGCCCTTCATGAAGTTGATCTGGGTGCCGTCCGGGATCAGGTTGATCGGCAGAAGCGGCTTGATGTCGATCTTCTTCAGTTTGTAGCGGCCGGCGACGAAGACCATCACGACCCGGACGATCGAAACGGCAGTGAACATCGAGATCGCGATGCCGAGGCCCATGGTCACGGCGAAGCCGCGCACCGGCCCGGAACCGAACCAGAAGAGCAGGACGGTGGCGATGAGCGCCGTCACGTTACTGTCGACGATCGTCGAATAGGCGCGCTTGAAGCCCGCGTCGATCGCCGCGAACGTACTGCGGCCCTTCCTGGTCTCCTCCTTGATGCGCTCGTTGATGAGGACGTTGGCGTCGACGGCCAGGCCGATGCCGAGCACGATACCGGCGATGCCGGGGAGCGTGAGCGTCGCACCGATCAGCGTCAGGCCGGCAAAGGTCAGGATGACGTTGATGAACAGGGCGACGTTGGCGAGAATGCCCCAGGTTCCGTACAGGAAGAACATGAAGCCGACCACCAGCAGGAAGCCGATGAAGCCGGTGAAGATGCCCATTTCGATGGCGTCCGAGCCGAGGTCGGCGCCGACGGTGCGTTCCTCGATGACGGTCAGCTTGGCTGGCAGCGCGCCGGCGCGCAGCAGCGCGGAGAGCGTGTTGGCTTCCTCGACGTTGAAGCCGCCGGAGATCTGGCCAGAGCCGCCGGTGATCGGCGTGCGGATGACCGGTGCGCTCAGCACCTTGTTGTCGAGCACGATCGCAAACGGCCGGCCGACATTCTGCTGGGTGATCTGGGCGAAGCGGTTGGCGCCGGCGGTATCGAATCGGAAGTTGACGACCGGTTCGTTGGTCTGCGGGTCGAAGGCGGCGCGGGCGTCCGTCAGGCGGTCGCCGGAAAGCTCGACGCGATCGAGAACGGGATACTGGTTACCGCCTTCGTCAGAAAGCATGGTCACGCCCGGTTCGCCCTGATTGCCGAGCAGATGGAAGCTCATCTTCGCCGTGGAGCCGAGAAGCTGGCGTAGGCGGGAGGGGTCCTGTTCGCCCGGAAGCTGGACGAGCACGCGGTCGGAGCCGACGCGCTGGATGGTCGGTTCGGCAACGCCTACCTGGTCGACGCGCTGGCGGATGATCTCGAGGCTCTGCTCGACCGCCGCGCTGCCATGGGCGGTGATGCCTGCTTCTGTATAGCCGAGCGTGATGGTGTTGCTGTTCGGCGTGCGGATGTCGAGGTCCGACTGGCCCATGCCCGCGCCGAAGCCGATCGGATTGCCGAGGGTCTGGAGCTGGGTGACGGCCGCGCCGCGCTGCGCGGGATCGCGTAGCGCGATGGTGATGGTGTCGCCGTTGCGGCGGACGCTGGCCGGATCGATGCCGTTATCCCTGAGGACGCGGCGGCTGTCCTGCAGCAGGTTCTGGAGCCGTTCGTTGACGAGGTCGGTGCGGTCGACTTCGAGCACGAGGTGCGAGCCACCGCGCAGGTCGAGGCCGAGCGAGACGCGGCTGTGCGGCAGCCAGCTCGGAATACGCTCGAGCACGGAATTAGGGAGTGCGTTCGGCAGCGCGATCAATACGCCGATCAGGATGATGAAGGCATAGGTCGCCACCAACCAGGGGGAATTTCTCATGGGTCTGTTCCTGCTGGGCCCTGCGGCACGACCTGGCGGCGGCAAGGGCAAAATTCTCGAATAATTTCAAACGCCGAAGCGTTCAAGCGTCAGGCGCGGGCAGGGGGTGCTCTGGGCTGGAAGGCGCGGCCTACGGCCGGCAATGCCGCAGCGGCGGGAAGAGGCAGGGCAAGCGCGGAGCTGCCCGAACGGAATGCCGTCTCGACGGCGCGTGCCTCGAGTGCTCCGTCATGCCCGGTCCAATGGGCCCCGCCGTCCTTCCGGTCGGCGGAAAGCACGGCGCGCAATGGCTCGCGCTTGGTAAGATGCGGGATCTCGGAATTGCCCTCGGCGGCGAGCACGCCGGCTGGAACGCGGACTTCCTTCACGACGCCGGAGATCAGGCCGAAGAAGGCGGCGATCAGCATCGCGGCGGCGAGCACCGGCCATCGCAGCGGGAGGCTTTCCCGCGTCTCTTCGACTTTCGTCCGCGATCTGAGCGGAACTCGCATCATCCGCTTCCTAAACTCCGGAGCGTTTCATTTTCCGGTTCTCGCCCGGAACGAATGCCGCCTTCTACTGGACGGGGTCCCGGCGGTCAATTGCGATAGAGCTTTAGCAACCGATTGCGGCTGCCTCTTGGCGTCGCCCCATCTATCGGTGGATAGGGTCTTTCCACAGCACCTCTTCGGGCTTTTCCACCGGCTCGATGTCGAGATTGACGACCACCGGCTCCTGGCCGGAGCGCATCAGCACGCATTCAAGTGTCTCGTCGCGGCTGGCATTGATCTCCTGGTGCGGCACATAGGGCGGCACGTAGATGAAATCGCCGGGACCGGCTTCCGCCACATATTCCAGATTGTCGCCCCAGCGCATGCGCGCCTTGCCCTTCACCACGTAGATGATGCTTTCGAGGTCGCCGTGATGATGGGCGCCGGTCTTGGCGTTGGCGTGGATCGTGACCGTCCCCGCCCATATCTTTTCGGCTCCGGCTCTCGCATGATTGATCGCGGTCGCGCGGTTCATGCCGGGCGTCTGCGCGGTGTTCGGATCGAGCGAATCGCCGGGAATGACCTTCACGCCATGTTCGCGCCAGTCGATCTCGCCGGGCTTATGGTCGTGGTGGTCGTGATCGCTCATCGTCATGCTTCCGGTTCATCGTTTCGCTGCGGTGGCATGTTCGACGCGCGGATGGCAAAAGTCAAAGCCTCTCACGTGGCGATCGCCGCTCTCACCCTGTCTCTCGTCAGGGGCAGGTCGTAGAGCCGCTTGCCGGTGGCGTTGCGGACCGCGTTGGCGACGGCTCCCGCCGTCGGCCCCTGGGCGGCTTCCGCCGTCCCGAGGAAGGGCTGTCCGGGCCGCCCGACGATATGGACGTCAACCTTGTCGGGAATGCTCGCGAACCGCAGGATCGGATAACTCGACCAGTCGGTGCTGGTGATGCGCGTGCGGTCGAAACTCACCGCCTCGTAGAGCGTCCAGCTTATCGTCTGCAGAATGCCGCCTTCCGTCTGGTTGCGGATGCCGTCGGGGTTGACCACCTCGCCGCTGTCGATCGCCGAGACGGCGCGCACGATCCGCACGCGCCCGGTTTCCGGCTCCACCTCCGCTTCCACCGCAACCGCCATATAGGCGGCAAGGTTCTTGTAGCGGGCAAAGCCGAAACCGCGGCCGCGATTGCGCGGCATCGGCATGTTCGACCAGCCGAACTGTTCCGCCGCCAGTTGAACCACGTCGCGGGCGCGCGGGTCTTCGAGATGCCTCAGCCGGAACTCAACGGGGTCGGCGTCGGCAAGGATCGCCAGTTCGTCCATCGTGCTTTCGATGGCGAATACATTGGCATAGGCGCCGAGCGCGCGAAGGGCCGAGACACGCAGCGGCATGTCCGGCAGGAAATGCCAGAGCACGCGCTTGTTGGCGATCGTGTAGAGCGGATTGGCATTGCGGTCGCCATTGCCCGAAGGGCTGATCTGCATCTTGGCGGGAGAGGCGGGGAAAGGCTGCGCCTTGTGCCGCGCCGCCAGAAGTGCGGGCGCTCCCCCGGGACGCGTCGAATGCGTGTTGCTCCAGAGGTCGTAGCCCCAGTTGGCGATCCTTCCGGTCTCGTCGAGAGAGGCCTTCACCTTCACCAGCATGGCCGGGCCATAGGGCTCCCAGCTATGTTCCTGCTCACGCATCCATTGCACGCGCACCGGCCGGCCGGGCAGCTTCGTCGCGATCAGTGCGGCATCGGCCGCCGCATCGTCCGCTCCGTTATGGCCGTAGCAGCCGGAGCCTTCCATGTGGATGACACGCACCTTTTCGGGCGGCATGCCGAGCATCTCGGAGATCGCTGCGCGATCGGGAAAGACGCCCTGCGTATGTGACCAGACATCCAGCGTTCCATCCGGCTTCATATGCGCGACGGCGCAGGAAGGTCCGATCGAGCCGTGAATCTGGTAGGGCCGGCTAAACGTCGCCGCAAAGATCCGGCCGGTGAAGCTCGGCATGTTGCCGGCCTCGGCCACTGTTCCGACTTCCCGCTCCAGGTTTTGCAAGGCTGCAGGAAGGTCGTTCTGATCCGGCAGCGTTTCCTTCTCCTCCCAGCGGGAGGCGGCCGAAAGCGCGCGCATTGCGTTGATCGCCTGAAATTCCTTCTCCGCGACGACCGCCAGGAAATTGCCGTCCAGCACTACCGAGACGACGCCCGGCATGGCCTCGATCGAGGTCGTGTCGAGTTCGCTGAGCTGGGCCGCCGCGCTCGGCGGGCGCACCACGCGCGCATGCAGCATTCCTTCGAGCCTAAGATCGTGCACATAGGCGGGTTGACCGGTCACCTTTCCCGGAATGTCGACGCGCTGCATTGGCCTTCCCATGTGGCGGAAGCTGCCGGGGTCCTTCAGCGGCGATTGCGGCTGGGCCTCCACATGCAGCATCTGGCCGGAGACGAGCTCGCCATAGGTGACGCTTCTGCCGTCCGGCGCGGTGATCGTCCGGTTTTCCACTTTCAGGCTTTCGGGCGGAACGCCGAATCGCCGGCCGGCTTCCGCGAGCAGGATGGCGCGCACCTGCGCGGCGGCGTTGCGGATGGCCGTGCCGCTGTTCTGCATGGACTGGCTGCCCGCGGTAAAACCCTCGTTCGGCGTGCGGCCGGTATCGGCGGTCACGAGCTCGATGTCCTTCGGGTCCGTCTCCAGCTCCTCCGCGGCCACCTGCAGGAGAGCGGTGCGGACGCCCTGGCCGAGTTCGGCCTTGCCGGTGAACACCGTCACCGCATTGTCGGCATCGATGCGAATCCAGGAATCGAGGAAACGCTCGTCGTCGAGGCTGCCGGGAAGGGCAGGCGGCTCGGGAGTTGCAGGTTGAGGAGCGGCGGGCTGGGGCGCTGCTTCCCGCGCCAGGGCCCGGCCCATGGAAAAGCTGACGACGAGCGCGCCGGTGCCTGCCATGAGCCCGCGGCGCGTGATGCCTGTTTCAAGCATATCCATCAGCCCGTCCTCCCTTCGCCGGCGGCGGGCAGGCCGGCGGCCTGCATCAGTTCGCCCGCCCGGCGGATCGCCGCCATGATTCGCATATGCGTGCCGCAGCGACAGAGATTGGTGCCGAGCGCCTGGCGGATGTCTTCGTCGCTGGGATTGGCGTTCCTGCGCAGGAGCGCATGGGCGCTCATCATCATGCCGGGAATGCAGTAGCCGCATTGCGCAGCCTGCATCTCTATGAAAGCCTGCTGCAGCGGTCCCGGCTCCTCGATCGTGCCCAGGCCCTCGACGGTGGTGATCTCGCGGCCTTCCATCAGCATGACCGGCGTCATGCAGGAAAGCACCGCTTCGCCGTTCACCACCACCATGCAGGAACCGCATTGGCCGAGCCCGCAGCCGTATTTCGCGCCGTTGAGGGCAAGATCGTCCCGCAGCACATAGAGCAGGGGCGTGGCCGGATCGGCATCGATCCGTTTATCCTCGCCGTTCACTTTCAGCGATATGGCCATCACTCCTCCTTCGCGCCGACATTGTGCGGCGCCCTCTCGATTCCGTCCGATGGCCGGACGGCGACGTGATATTTGCCCGAGCGCGTGTTCGCGACCTGCGCCTCGAGGTCTTGCCATGCCGCTTCATCGGAGAACTGCTCGCGCATATAGGCGAGCAGGTCGGCGATCTGCCGATCGGTCAGCATGGCGGCAAAGCCCGGCATGACCGCGCTCGCCTTGCCGTCGGCCGGCGGCAGGCCGAACAACGTCACGTTGACGACGTTCTGGGGATTGGGCGCGTGAACGGCGGTGCTGAGCGCGAAATTCAAGCCGCCGAAAGGCTGCTGCCGGCCGCTCTCGTGACAGGTGGCGCAGGCGGCTTGATAGATCGCCGCTCCCGGATGGTCGGATGCGGCGGGGGCAGGCGGCGTCTGGCTGTCGGAAGCCTGTATGATGCGGCCGCCGCCGAACTGCGCGCGGAGCTGCTCGGCCTTTTGCAGCCGTTCGGGAGAAGGCTCGCCCATCAGCGAGGCGACATAGATGGATATCGCGGCGATGTCGCTATCGGGCAAAAGGCTGAGATTGCCCGTCACTTCCGCCATGGGCCCGCGCGAGACGCCATGCAGTTCGTGCCAGCCGTTGCGCAGATAGAAGGCGAGGCTTTCCGCGTCCCAGGGAACCGGCGCCTTGGAGTTTTCGTCGATCGCATAGGCCTGCCAGCCCTCCGCTTCGCCGCCTGCGAAATGCCGTTCCACGTCTTCCGCCCCGAGCGAGTTTCGGGGCGTATGACAGGCGCCGCAATGCCCGAGACCTTCGGATAGATAGCGTCCGCGGTTCCATTCCGCGCTTTGGCCGGGATCTGGCTGCAATTGCCCCTTGCGGAAGAAGAGCAGCTTCCAGCCGGCGAGCAGCGGCCGGAATTCCAGGGGGAAGGTCAGGCTGTTGTCCGGCGTTTCCGCCTTCACCGGCTGCCGGGTCATGAGAAAGGCATAGAGCGCCTTGTTGTCCTCCGGAGTGACCCAGGTGAAGTGGTCGTAGGGGAAGGCGGGATAGAGATGATTGCCGTCGCGGTCCACACCTTCGCGCATGGCGCGCTCGAAGGCCGCCTCGCTCCAGTGCCCGATCCCGGTTTCCGGGTCGGGCGTGATATTGGTGGAATGGATGGTGCCGAAAGGCGTCGGAACCGCGAGCCCGCCTGAAAAAGCCGGCTTGCCCGGCACGGTGTGGCAGGCGATGCAATTGCCGACGGCGGCAAGCTGCGCGCCTTTGGCGACCAGTTCCGGGGGATGAGCGGCGCTCGCGGCCTGCTCGTCGACCGGTATTTCGGATCGCCAGGCGACGAACAGAAATGCGACGGCTGCGACCAGCAAAAGGGTCAACAGAAACGAGAATGCCCGGATTATGCGCATGCAGAGGCCTCCACCCGCTGCAGCCGAACGCGTGGAAGGAAATTTTGTTCCCCGATGGCTGGACGGTAGCGGAAAAAGAAAACCCGCCGCGCCATGGGGCGGGCGGGTCTTCTGCGGAAGCGGTCAGCGCCGGATCATGCGAGCCATTGCTGGACGTGCGGCCAGACCTCGACAAAACCGTGATAGATCATGTTGCCGGCGACATAGACGATCACCGCAAGGCCGACATAGGCGATCCAGCGATAGCGGTGGAGGAGCCGTGCAACCAGGTTAGCCGCAAGACCCATCAGGGCAATCGAGAGAACGAGACCGATGATCAGCACCGAGGTGTGCTCGCGGGCAGCACCTGCGACCGCCAGCACGTTGTCCAGCGACATGGAAACGTCGGCGATGACGATCTGGGTCGCCGCCTGGAGAAAGGTCTTGCGCGGGACGTTCGTTTCCTCAGCCTCTTCGGCGGAAAGTGCGTGCGCGGCGCTCTGCTCGGCCGAGCGCAGTTCCGTCCACATCTTCCAGCAGACCCACGCGAGCAGCAGGCCGCCGAGAAGCTGCAGCCCGACGATGCCGAGCAGATAGGCGGTGACTGTCGCAAACGAAATGCGCAGGATCGTGGCCGCGATGATCCCGACGAGGATCGCCTTGTTGCGTTGGTGGGCGGGAAGGCCTGCCGCGGCGAGGCCGATGACGATGGCATTGTCTCCCGCCAGAACGAGGTCGATGGCAATGACCTGAAGGAGCGCCGTTAAACCGGCCGCGGTGAAGATTTCCATGATGAGGCTTTTACTTGGATGGCGATATTTTGAATGGCGGTCGGTCGCGACCGTCTCGTGGTACAAAATATTTCGCCGGGCTTGGCAAGCAAAAAATGAGCGCGTCCGCCCCTCGGTTGGGGTGACATTCAAGCCGGCGCGTTTGCGTCCTTTAAAGCCCATAAAGGGCAGGGGGTGCCAGCGGCCCCATTTTCTCCTATATTATCAGGGACTTTGTGGTGACAAAGGTCGAGGGGCGCTCTGCCGAATAGAAAAGCGACGCCGATACTGCGGCTCCGAAAGGGCCGCGAACCGGAGGCTTGGGATGCTGCCAAGTGCTGTCGTGCTGATCGTCGAGGATGAACCGCTTATCCGCTTCACCGTGCTGGATGCGCTGGAGGAGGTCGGCCACCTCGTGCTGGAGGCCGGCAATGCCGAAGAGGCCCTGGCCCTGTTCCGCAACCGCCCGGATATCGACGTCGTTCTCACCGACGTCAACATGGCGGGCTCCATGGACGGTATCCAGCTTGCACGCCGCGTGCGGGCGCTGCGGCCGAATGTCGGGATCATCATGACCTCTGGGGTGGAGTGGCTCGATCCCATGCTGCTGCCGGTGGATGCGGTCTTCCTGCCCAAGCCCTACGCTCACGAAATGCTTCTTTCCTCCATCCATTCGCTCGTGCGTTAGCCTCGCTCCAAGCCGGCGCGAGAAATCGGCCTTTACTCCTTCCTAATCTCTATTAGATTGGTAGAGATGAGGCCGTGGCCGTGGAAGGAGGAAACTCGATCCTCGGCGCGGGTTCATGGCAGCCCTTTCGCTTGCGCAATAACGAGGAGAGTGTGCTTGATCCATGATGTCGCCGTCGTCGGCTCCGGATTTTCCGCGATCGCCCTGACCATCAACCTCCTGAACCTTCTGCCTCCATCCTCCACCATTGCCGTGGTGGGGGACGATCCGGGCTTCGGCCGTGGAACCGCCTATCGCACCGAATTCTACCTGCATCGGCTGAACGTCCCGGCCGCGCGCATGAGTGTCTTCCCCGATGCGCCGGACGATTTCGTCGAATGGCTCCGTCGGCGCGGCAGGACGGTGACGCCGGACGATTTCGCCACCCGCGGCGATTACGGGCTCTATCTGCGCGATACGCTGGCTTCGCTCCTGCGTCCCCGCCGCGGCCGCGCGCAGATCGAATTCATCAAGGCCAAGGCCACCGAATGCGTTCGTACGGAGAACGGTCGCATCGTCTTCCGCCTGGATAATGGAAACGAACTCGCGGCGCGAAACGTCGTCCTCTGCCTCGGCGTAGGCAATGCCGATCTGCCGCTGAAGCCGGACCGCATCGCCGACGAGGTTCGCTCCCGCATCGTCCAGAACCCATGGCGGCTCGGCTGGTTTTCGAGGGTCCTGCGCGGCGAGGATGTTTGCATTCTCGGCTCTGGCCTGACGATGATCGATCAGGTTCTGGCGCTGCGCAGCCGGGGGCATCGCGGGCGCATCCACGTGCTTTCGCGCCGCGGGCTC
Organism: Rhizobium moroccans; assembly: GCF_057559155.1. NCBI lineage: Bacteria > Pseudomonadati > Pseudomonadota > Alphaproteobacteria > Hyphomicrobiales > Rhizobiaceae > Rhizobium > Rhizobium moroccans. The sequence continues at coordinate 69,268 of NZ_JBHFJG010000007.1, forward strand.
GTGCCGCATGCGCACCTGCTGCGCCGCTCCGTGCCCGTTCCGCCGGAGCTGCCCGAGGCAAGCCGAGAGATCAGCGCCATTCTCAAGAACCTGCGCGGCCAGGTGAGGGAAGGGGCAGATTGGCGCGGGGTAATGGATGGATTGAGGCCGCAGACCCAGGCGCTCTGGCAGGAGCTTTCGAAGGAGCAGCGCTCCCGTTTCCTGCGCCATGCGCTCGCCTGGTGGAACATCCATCGCCACCGCATCGCGCCCGAGATCGCCTCGCGTTTCGATGCGCTCACGAGGGACGGCACGGTCGTCGTGCATGCCGGTTTCCTGCAAGCGATGGAGCCTTCCGGCGAGGGCGCCGAAATCCGCTATCGCCAGCGCGGAAGCGACCGCATCGCCTCCTTCCATACGGACTGGATCGTCAACTGTACGGGCATGGAGCGGGCGGGCATCGGTCATTCGCCGCTGCTGCAGGCAATGCGGGCGCGCGACATGATCGCCATGGACGAACTGGGTCTCGGCATCCGTGTCGATGCGCGGTCGCATGTGCTTGCGCCGGACGGGCAGATCCAGCCGGGGCTGTATGCGGCCGGCGCGCTGACGGCGGGGCAGTTCTGGGAAATCACCGCCGTCCCGGATATCCGCCTCCAGGCCCAACGCGTGGCGGAGGCGATCGCGGCGGACGTGGACCTGAACTCCCGGCGCTTCGCAAACGCGCGGTAACCATCCGGGCCTTGCCGCACCTTGAGCATGATTTTCTCTTCCGCGGGTTGCCGCGGGAGGTTCCGTTCCTTTCAATGGCGGTGCGCGCCGCTAGTCTGTTCCCGATAGATCGAGAGGGAATCTTGAATGTCGCCTCGAAAACTGGTCGGACTCGCCGGCAGCTATAACCGCCCTTCGAAGACTTTCGCGCTCATAGACCATGTCGCAGCCCGCGCGGCCGGGCGATATGGCTTCGCGACGTCCGTTTACGATCTTACCGATATCGGCCCCTCGCTCGGGCTGGCGCAGCATCGCTCCGGGCTGGACGCCGATGGCGCGCGGATATTGGAGGAGATCGTCTCCGCCGACGTGCTGGTGATCGGCGCTCCCACCTTCAAGGGCAGCTATCCGGGCCTTTTCAAGCATTTCATCGATCTGATCGATCCCGATCAGCTCCGCGCCAAGCCGGTCATCATCACCGCGACGGGCGGGGGAGACCGTCACGCGCTGATGGTGGAGCACCAGCTTCGGCCACTCTTCGGCTTCTTCATGGCGCACACGCTGCCGACCGCTGTCTACGCATCCGATCGCGATTTTACCGATTACCGGATCACGTCCGGTGAGCTTCTTCAAAGGGTCGGCCAGGCTGTTGCGGAACTTTCGGCCTTCTTCCCGGATGCCGGCAGCGACCTCGTCGCCGCCGAATAGAAACGGGTTGGCGGCGCCCAGCCCATAACTTAGATGTGGAATCCAAGTTAATACCGCTACCAAAAGCTAAGGCATCTCTGACGGTTTATCTTGTTGGAAATATCTTCGTAAAGCATTCGACGCACTCGCCTGTCGCGGAGTATTGGTTTTGAAACATCGTAAAATTCGGTCGCAGAACTCCCCCTTTGGTTGGGAACTTCGCGACAACCTAATGTCGACTTAGGATGGGCAGACGACATTCGGCTTGACTATTAATAGGTGTGGCGTCAGTGATGAAAGTCATGTTCAGGAACCAGAACCTTTGTGACCGTTGCCGACGCCGCTGCACGAAAGCGGTGGCTTTTGGGCTGCGCGTCGATCAGCTTCCGTCTGTGTGGTGACTGCCTCAACATAGGTCGCACGCACCGGAGCGGCTCCGGCCCGCTTTCCTGAACCCCCGCAGCCCTCGGCTTCGGGGTTTTATTTTATCCGCGTTCCAGAAGGACAGCATCATGAACATTCGCGCTGGCATTGTCGGCATTAGTGGCTTTGGCGGTGGCGAGGCGATGCGCCTAATCGCGAGCCACCCATTTTTAGAACTGGTCTATGCTGCGGGCGAGGGCAGTGCTGGCAACCGGTTGGTGGAACGCTTTCCCGGTGTGCCTGCCCGGCTCGCCGACCTGGTGATAGAAAAATGGGACCCCACAGCTCTACCGAAACTCGACGTGCTGTTCGCGTCATTGCCTACGGGCACTTCCGCTGAGGCTCTGGCTCGCGTTCCCGGCAACGTGAAGATCGTGGATATTGGTGGGGACCACCGCTATGCCGAGAACTGGGCCTACGGATTGGCTGACATCTGGCCGGATCGGATCGAGGGCCAAACTCGCATCGCGAATCCCGGTTGCTTTCCCGCGGCGACGTTGGCGGCGCTGGCACCGCTGCTGGTCAATGGGCTCATCGAACCCGGCAATATTGTGATCGACGCCAAGACTGGCATCTCCGGCGCTGGACGGGGCGGTGGCGATAGCAAATTCGGCTATGCCGAGAGCAACGAGAATCTTATTCCCTACGGTCTGCTTAAACACGTCCACATGCCCGAGATCGCCAGCACTATCGAGCGGCTGAGCGGCGGCAGCGCGGAGGGGTTGGTGTTCACGCCTCACCTGATCCCGATGACGCGCGGTATCCTCGTCACCATCTACTGCCGGGGCCAAGCTACCACGGAGCAATGCCTCGACGCGGCCCGGCGCTTCTATGCCGACCGTGCCTTCGTGCGCGTGACCGACAGGCCGCCGCAGACAAAATGGGCGACCGGCTCGAATCTGTCGTTCGTCAGCTATGCCGCTGATCCCCAGCGCAATCTGGTTATCGCGATGGGCGTGGTCGACAATCTCGGCAAGGGGGCGGCTGGTCAAGCCGTGCAGAACGCGAACCTGATTTGTGGCTTGCCGGAAACCGCAGGACTAGACGGCGCACCCTTCTGGCCATGATTTTGTGATTCCGTTTGCCGTCGCTTAATTACTGGTCCTTGCGACAGAATGTATTCCACGTTTCAGTGAAGGGCTGGCAGGCGGCGCAGCTTTACTTTCCCCGTCTTTGCGGCCATCAATGCCGGCTCGACAAAAGGAGAGCAAGGCATGGCTGTCGACGAGGATATCGCCCGCATTTCCGAACAGGAAGAGGCGCTCCGTTTCGAGCGTTTCGATCTCGCTGCGGCCTGGCGGCTCGGATCGCTGCTCAGGGAAATGGCGGAAGAGCGGCGTCTCGGCGTGGCGATCGACGTGCAGCTCCATTCCATGCCGGCCTTCTATGCGGCCATGCCGGGTTCGACGCCGGACAATGCCCAATGGATACGCCGCAAGCGCGCCGTTGCGCTGCGCTTCTTCCGTTCGAGCTATGCAATAGGGCTCATGCTCGCCAAGCAGAATGCCACGATGGAAGGGAAATACGGCCTTGCCTCGGCCGATTACGCCGCCCATGGCGGCAGTTTCCCCATTTTCGTGACCGGCACCGGCTGTATCGGCGCGGTCACGGTATCCGGCCTGCCGCAGCGCGAGGATCACAACATGGTGGTCGAGGCGCTCGCGAAAATCCTGGGCAAGGATATTGCCGGGCTTCGGCTCGATTGAACGGAGGGAGAGACGCGTGTCCGCAGATCTGGTGAAGACGCCCGAAGAGGTGCTTTCCTTCTGGTTCGAGGAGCTGAATCGCGAGCAATGGTTCGCGCCTGGCGACGGGCTCGATGAGATCGTGCGCAGCCGCTTTGTCGCCACGCATCTGGCGCTGGCGCGCGGCGATGCGGAAGCCTGGCGTTCCTCTCCGGACGAGCGCCTTGCCGCCGTCATCGTGCTGGACCAGTTTCCGCGCAACATCTATCGCGGCACGCCGCTCGCATTCGCCACCGACTGGATTGCGCTGCGCGAGGCGAAGCTTGCCGTCGAAGCGGGGGCGGATCTCGGCGTCAGGCCGGAAAAGCGCGGCTTCTTCTATCTGCCTTTCGAGCATTCCGAGGACTTATCGGATCAGGACCGCTCGGTGGAGCTTTTCAAGGCATTGGGCGATGTCGAATATCTCGATTATGCCGAGCGTCACCGCGTGGTGATCAGCCAGTTCGGGCGGTTTCCGCACCGCAATCGATTTCTCGGAAGGGAATCCACGAGCGCCGAGCTCGATTACCTGTCGAAGCCCGGCGCTGGGTTTTGAAAACTATCGGCGGAATGCTCGTCCTATGGCGATCAGGATACAGGCACCGATGAAGCCGGCGATGAGATAGCCGATCCAGCCGCCGAGCACTATTCCGAACAAGCCCAGGATGGCATTGGCGACGATCGCGCCGACGATGCCGAGCAGAATGTTCATGAGCACGCCCATATTGCTCTTCATGAATTGCTCTGCGAGCCAGCCGGCAATGCCGCCGATGATGATGGCCGCGATCCAGCCGATACCTGCGTCTTCCATGTATCTGTTCCTATGTTGAAGGTCCCATGAAGCTCCCCGCGGGGCCTAACGCGCTATGTTTTCGTATGGTTCCGGACTTTCGGGGAGGGTATCCGGGGTTGCATTCCTTTTCTTCGCCTTGAAGTCGTTCTATTTTCCCCGCGAATCTCGAGGGAAGAGAAGAGAAAACGCCTTGGCCGATACCAGCACGACCCATCTTGGAGCACGGCGCGCATCGCGCGTGCTGATTGCGGCGCTTTGCGGCGCCCTTCTTACAGCGCAGCTTGCCGTTCCGTTTTCCGCGGCGGCACAGCAACCCGCGGCGACGGAAGCTACCCAGCCCGCGGCGGCGGACGTCACCGTCGACTCCATCAACGATCAGATGCGCGGGAAGCTGCAGGCGATCCGCGACCGCCTGACTTCCTTCCGGGAAAAGGTGCAGGAGGATGCGCAGGATGATGCGCGGCTGGCCGAATTGCGCCTGGAAGCTGAGGAAATCGTCGGCGAGATGCGGAGCACATCCGAATCGCTGAATACCCGCGTCCAGCAGATCCAGGCTCGCCTGACGGATCTGGGCGAGCCGCCGCAGCAGGGGCAGCCGCCGGAGCCTCCGCTGGTGACCGAGGAAAGAAACCGGCTGCTGAACGAGCGCGTTCAGATCAACACCATCGTGGATGATGCGACGAACCTTTCGAGCAGCGCCACCCAGCTTGCCAATACGATCACCAATCTCCGCCGCACGCTGTTCACCCAGACGCTGTTCCGCCACACGGAGCTGACGCCCGAGCTCTTCACCGAGGCAGGCCAGGCATTCGTGCACGAAGTCGGCAATTTCTGGAACACGCTCGGAAGCTGGGTCAGCTTCGCATGGCGTTACAAGACGCTTCAGCTCCTGGGCGCGATCGTGCTGTCTTTCGGTGCGGCACTCCTCTTCCTGGTCGGTGGATATCGGCTCTTTGGCCGCTTCATCCGCCGTGAAAACGGTCTCGACAAGCCCTCCTATATCAAGCGGCTTTCCGTCGCCTTCTGGTCGACGGTCATTCAGAACATTTCGCTCACCGCCTTTCTGGTGGCGTCCTTCCTGTTCCTCGACGGCTTCAATGTATTGCGCCCGGACATCGCCCCGATCATCGCCGCATTCGCCGGCTTGATCTGGTTCGTGGGCTTCGTCTGGCGGCTCACCTATGCCGTGCTTTCGCCGGGCGATCCCGATTGGCGACTGGTGCGGCTGACGAACAGCGGCGCGCGGCTGTTGAGCTGGGCGGTGCTCGGCATGGCGGCAGTCAACGGCCTGGATTATCTGCTGGGCACGATCAGCGAGGCGCTGAACTCTCCTCTGGTCCTGACCATCGTCAAGAGCCTGATCGCCTCGATCGTCATCGGTCTTATCCTGATCGCCATTTCATTCCTGAAGCCGGTTCTGGAAGAGGGGAACGATCCGGATGCGCCGGGCGCTCCATGGCCGCGCCTGATAACGATCCTTCTGCGGCTGATGGGCCTGCTGCTCATCTTTGCGGTCATCACCGGCTATGTCGGCTTCGCCCGTTTCGCCTCCACCCAGATCGTGCTCACCGGCGCGGTTCTGGTCACGATCTATATCGGCATCCTGTCGGGCAAGGCGGTCGCAAAGCAGGGCGCATTTGCTCATACGGTGGTCGGGACACGGCTCGCCGAGCGTTTCCGATTCGGCGAAGTGGCGCTCGATCAGGCGGGACTGGCCGCCGGCCTCGGGATCTATGCGTTTGCCCTGATCTTCGGCATTCCGCTGATCCTGTTCACCTGGGGCTTCCAGCTCGCGGATATCGAATCCTGGGTCTATCGCTTCTTCACCGGATTCCGCATCGGCAATATCTCGATTTCGCTAATCGGCATATTCGGCGGCATCCTCGTTTTCGGCGTCGGCTACATCCTCACCCGGTGGGTTCAGAACTGGATCGACGGCAACATCATGGCGCGCAGCCAGGTGGATGCGGGCGTGCGAAATTCCGTGAAGACCGGCATCGGTTATCTCGGCGTCGGGATGGCGGTTCTTGTCGGCGTCTCCGCCGCCGGCATCGATCTTTCGAGCTTTGCTCTCGTTGCCTCCGCACTTTCGGTCGGTATCGGTTTCGGTCTCCAGAATGTCGTGTCGAACTTCGTTTCCGGCCTGATTCTGCTGGTGGAGCGCCCATTCAAGGTGGGCGACCATGTCGTTACCGGAACAACGGAAGGCATCGTCAAGCGCATTTCGGTGCGCGCCACGGAGATAGAGACCTTCCGCAAGCAGTCGATCATCGTTCCGAATTCGGATCTCATCAATGCTGCGGTGGGCAACTGGACCCACAGGAACAGGATTCAGCGTTCCGAGATACCGGTTTCCGTCAGCTACGGCACCGATCCGCAGACGGTGATCGATATCCTGCTGGAACTCGTAAACGAAGTGCCCGAGGTGCTGCGCATTCCCGAGCCGCATGTGGAGTTCACGAGGTTCGGTGCGTCGTCGCTGGATTTCGAATTGCGCTTCCATCTACCGGATATCGGCGAGGGCTTGAGGATACGCAACGATCTGCGCATCGCCATCCTGCAGCGGTTCCAGAAGGAAGGCATAGAAATTCCGTTCCCGCAGCAGGAGATCGTTTTCCACCGCGGCAAACCGATGGTTCCGGAGCATCCGGAGGACGACGGGCGGGGCGGGGCCTGACAGCTCCCGACCCGCCATTTCGGGCGCCCGTCGCGGTCAAGCTTTCCTCATGTCGTAATCAGGCGTTTGGTGAAACCGCCGGAATTGCATAGTCCTTTCAGTTTTTACGGATAGTGGGACGGCAAGGCCGCCCGCTCCGTTCCAGAGAGGATTTTCTTTGATGAAGACGCATGCGCGGGCTGTGGTGATCGGTGGCGGCGTGGTGGGTGTCTCGACGCTCTACCACCTTGCGAAAAAGGGCTGGAGCGACGCCGTCCTGATCGAGCGCAAGGAGCTCACATCGGGCTCGACCTGGCATGCCGCCGGCCTGCTGCCGTTGTTCAATCTCTCCTATTCGGTGGGCCAGCTTCACAAGTATTCGGTCCGCTTCTACGAGGAGCTTCAGGAAGAGACCGGCATGAATGTCGGCTTCTCCAAGGTCTCCAACATCCGTCTCGCCCGCACCAAGGATCGCTGGGACGAGTTCATGTATTATGCCGGCATTGCCGAGACGATCGGCGTCAAGGTCAACATCCTGACGCCGGAACAGGTGAAGGAAGTCTGGCCGCTTTGCGAGACTGACGGCCTGCTCGGCGCGATCCAGCACCCCGACGACGGCTATATCCAGCCGGCCGATCTCACCCAGGCGCTCGCCAAGGGCGCACGTGATCACGGCGCCACCATCTATCGCAACACGACGGTGACGGCGATCGAGCAGCAGCCGGACGGCCTTTGGAAGATAACGACCGACAAGGGCGAGATCACCGCCGAGCATGTGATTTCCTGCACGGGCTCGTTTGCCCGCAAGACCGGCGAGATGGTCGGCATCGATATCCCGGTCATTCCGGTCGAGCACCAGTATATCGTCACCGAGCCGCACCCGGCCATCCAGGAGCGCCGCCGGCAAGGGCTTCCGGAAATGGGCGTGCTGCGCGAGTCCGATAGCGCCTGGTACATGCGCGAGGAAGCGGGCGGCCTTATCCTCGGGCCTTACGAAGCGGGCGCGCCCGTCTGCTACGTCGATGGCCCTTCCGACAGCAGTGAATACGAGCTCTTCCAGGAGGAACTCGACCGCCTGATGCCGCATATCGAAACGGCGATTGCCCGCGTTCCCGCCTTCGGCGAAGTGGGTATCAAGAAGGTCTATAACGGCGCGATCGCCTATACGCCGGACGGCAATCCGATCGTCGGGGC
>NZ_JBHFJG010000007.1:77454-82679 GCF_057559155.1 Rhizobium moroccans
GGCGCCGGGCCTCAAGAACTTCTGGCTCAACGAAGGCCATTCCTTCGGCATCACCGCCGCCGGCGGCGCCGGCTGGCAGCTTGCCGAATGGATCGTCGATGGCGAGCCGACCGTCGATCTCATGGGCGTCGATCCCCGCCGCTTCGGGCCTTATGCGACGGAAGGCTACCTTATCGCCAAGAACGAGGAGGCCTATGCCAACGTCTTCACCATGCACTATCCGGACGAGGAGCGCGCCGCCGCCCGTCCGCTGAAGACGACCCCGATCTACGACCGCCTCAAGAAGCTCGGCGGCGTCTTCGGCTCCGTTTACGGCTGGGAGCGCGCCAACTGGTATGCGCCCGCAGGCTATGAAGTGCCCAAGGACCAACTCGGCGTCGGCGCTGATGTCATCACCAACCATAACCATGCCCCGCCGTTGGAAGACGGCCGCATCGTCGAGAAGTGGTCGTTCCGCCGCTCGAACTATTTCGAGCATGTCGGCAACGAGGTGAGGAATGTCCACGAGAATGTCGGCGTGCTCGACATGTCGCCCTTCGCGAAGATGGAGGTCTCCGGCCCCGGCGCACGCGCCTGGCTCGGTACCATCCTCGCCAACGCCGTCCCGAAGAAGCGCGGCCGCATCGCCCTTACTCACGTTCTGACGCCGGCCGGCGGCGTCAAGGCCGAGTTCACCGTCTACGAATGGGCGCCGGATCGCTTCTATCTGGTCTCCGCCGGTGGCCTGGAAGCGCATGACCACGATCTCCTGTGGCGTCTTGCACCGAAGGACGGCTCGGTCACGCTGCAGCCGATTACGCAAAAATACGGTGTGCTCGTGCTCGCCGGCCCGAAATCGCGCGATGTGTTGAGGAAACTCACCCGCACCAGCCTCGACAACAAGGATTTCCCCTGGCTCACCGCCAAGAAAATCTCCGTCGGCGTGGCGACGGCGCATGCGCTGCGCGTCAACTTCGTGGGCGAGCTCGGCTGGGAACTGCATCACCCGATCGAGATGCAGGCCTATATCTTCGACAAGCTGATGGAGGCGGGGGCCGAATTCGGCATCAAGCCTTTCGGCATCCGCGCCATGGTCTCCATGGCGGTGGAGAAATCCTATCGCAACATGGGCCGCGAACTGTCGATCGAATACAATGCCTATGAGTCCGGCCTCGACCGCTTCATCCGTCCGGAAAAGCCGTTCATCGGCCGCGATGCGCTTCTTGCCTATAAGGAACGGGGACTGAAGTGGAACTTCGCGACGCTGATCGTCGAGGGAACCAGTGATGTGGATGCCCGCGGCTCCGAGGCGATCTACAGCGAAGCCGGCGAACTGGTCGGCCGTGTGACGAGCGGCGGCTATGGCTGGCGTATCGGCAAGTCGGTGGCGCTCGCGATGCTGAAGCCGGAATATGCCGCGGTCGGCAGCCGCGTGAAGATCAGAATTCTCGGTACGCTCTATGATGCGAGCGTGGTGCCGGAGAGCCCGTTCGATACTGAAAATGCGGTCCTGCGCGCTTGAGTAGACGGTAACAAACCATTGACGATAAAGGCGGCTTGCGGGCCGCCTTTATGATTCCGGGAAGGTGAGCCATGCTCGGATTAACGCTTCCGCAAAGCGTTGCCGTTACCGCTCTCCTCAGGGGATTTTTTCTTTGGGGGCAGCATGACATTCCTCGGCATTTCCGGGATGCAGTATTCCGGCCAATCTCTGGCAAACTCACGCATCCTGCTTGCGGAGGATTCCAACGTCTTCACCTCCATGATCGGCACCAGGCTCAAGGAGCTGTTCGGGATCGAGGTGGAGATCTGCAGGAATTTCGAGGACCTGCAGCTCGCCTATGACCGCTCCACCGAGCCGGTCACGCTGGCGATCTCCAACATCAACCTGCCGGGCGCCGAAAACGGCGAGGCGCTGGAATATCTGATCGATCTGTCGATCCCGACCGTCGTCTTCACCGGCACCTTCCACCAGGAAACGCGTGACAGGCTGCTTTCCAAGGACATCGTCGATTACGTCATCAAGGACAACGTCTTCGCCGTCGAGATGCTGGCCGAATCCGTCTGCCGCTTCCTCACCAATCATCGCCATCATGTGCTGATCGTCGACGACAGCCCGACGGCCCGCGCGCTGCTTTCCAGCCGTCTGAAGCGTTACAATTTCCGGGTCAGCACCGCCGATAACGGCGCCAAGGCTCTCGATATCCTCAAGAAGAACGCCGATATCGGCCTCGTCGTTACCGACTACAACATGCCCGATATCGACGGTTTCGAGCTGACGCGCCGCATCCGCTCGGTGCGCGGTTCGCATGAGCTGCGCGTCATCGGCGTGTCGTCTTCCGCCAACCGCCTGCTCTCGGCGCGGTTCCTGAAGGCCGGCGGCAACGATTTCATGATGCGCCCCTTCATCGACGAGGAATTCTATTGCCGCGTCAACCAGAACCTCGACACGCTGGTCCAGATACGTTCCATGCAGGCGAGGATAGCGGAAGGCGAGGGCATCAGGGGCGCGGCCTGACCTTTCGCGAGGCGGCCGGAAGCATCGCCGCCTTGCGCTTCCATTCGTCTTGAGGCGGGAAATTCAGGCAGGCTTAGCGACCTGCCTGTCAGCCGTCAGGCCGCCACGCCCAGGCGTGATGTGCTCATCGTCAGCTTGCGCTCGGCGCGCTCCTGTTGCGGCGAGCGGTTGTAGACCTCGCGATAGCATTTGGAGAAGTGCGAGGCCGAAACGAAGCCGCAGGCGACGGCCACTTCCACCACCGGCATGGAGGACTGCACGAGCAGGTGCCGGGCGCGGTCGAGCCGGATTTCCAGATAGTAGCGGGCAGGGGAACGCCCCATTTCCTGGCGGAACAGGCGCTCGATCTGACGGCGCGAGAGACCCGCATCCTCGGCGATTTCCACGAGAGACAGGGGTTCCGAAAGGTTGTTCTCCATCAGTTCGATGATGGAGAGGACCTTGGAGTTCTGCACGCCGAGCCGCGCGCGAAGCGGAAGGCGCTGGCGGTCGTGCGGGTTGCGCACGCGGTCCGTGAGCTGCTGTTCGCAGACGCGGTTGACCAGGTTCTCGCCGAAATCCTGGCCGATCAGGTTCAGCATCATGTCGAGCGAGGCGGTGCCGCCGGCGCAGGTGTAGATATTGCCGTCCACCTCATAAAGATCGGCATAGACTTCCGCCTGTGGGAAGGCTTCGGCAAAGCCCGGCAGGTTTTCCCAATGGATGGCGCAGCGCTTGCCGTTCAGCAGGCCCGCCTGGGCGAGCACATGCGCCCCGGTGCAGAGGCTGCCGACGGCGATGCCGCGATTATAGGTCTCGCGCAGCCAGGCGTTGACCGACTTGTTGTTGTATTCCTCGACATAGACGCCGGAACAGACCAGCACCATGTCCGGGCGGTTCTCGCCGGAGAGATTGCGACGTTCGTCCGCAAGGGAGGAGTTCGCTTCGAGCGCGATGCCGCTCGAGGAATAGACCTTCTGGCCGTCGACGGAACAGAGCCGCCAGGTATAGGCGGAATAGCCGAGCATCCGGTTGGCGATCCGGAGCGTCTCGACGGCCGCCGAGAACGGCAGCATGGTAAATTGAGGCACCAGGTAGAAGACGATGGACCGCTTCTTGGTGGGGGGAGCCTTGCTCGATACATCCATGATCGCTGTTCCCTTTTGCTGCCGTTCATCGCGGCTTTGCGAATAGTTCAAAAGCGACATTGACATGGAAAGCGGTAACGGAAAAGAGGATTAAGCGTCCCGCATAAGACATTTTTGCGACATCGTGAGATGGCCGCAAAGCCTTGGAACAAAGGCGAGGGAAGGGTTCTGAAGGGTACTCATGGCCCGCAGCCTTCGACAGGTGCTATGCGGCGGGCCATGTGTCGTTCAGAGTAGGGTCGTTCAGCGTCCGCGCAGGTCGGCGGGGTTGCTGGCGTCGCTCGTGGGCCATCCGATATCCTTGCGAATTTCCGCGGGGAGGGATTCCAGCATCTTCTGTGTCTGGCGCAGGCGCCATTCATGCTGAAGCCGCGCCGGAAGATCGGTCACGTTGCGGAAAAGCGCGGAAAGCGGAGACGGACGTCCGTGGCTTCCATGGTAGCTGATCGTGGTCATCGTAATTCTCCTTGGGCTTGATGGGCCGGCATTGTCAGGAGTTCGGGCCTGGCCAATTCATCAATCGATCGGATGAGAATGAGCGACCTGTTCAGTTTCAACGCGGCGGTCGCATATGCGGGTTGCATCCGATGACCCGAATATGCTCCTCGGTTGACTTTCAATCAAACGAAATGATATGGTGTTTAAGTTCAAATTTATTGAAAGAGACGTGTCATGACAGTGCCGTTCCGTCCCCCGCTGCCGCTTCTCGACAATGATGTTCTCAGAACCTTCGTGGCGATCGCCGAGACCGGCAATTTCTCCACGGCCGCCGAGGCCGTATTCCGCACGCCGTCGGCTGTGTCGATGCAGATCAAGAAGCTGGAGGAGCAGTTGAAGACGACGCTCTTCCTGCGCGATGCCCGTTCGGTCACGCTCACCCAGCATGGAGAAATGCTGCTTTCCTACGCGCGGCGCATGCTGGCGCTCTCCAACGAGGCGGTGTCGCGCTTCGTGATGCCGGAGCTCTCAGGCGTAGTGCGTCTCGGTGCCCCGGATGACATTGCCGAACGCATTCTGCCGAGAGTGCTCAAGCATTTCGGCGAAGCGTTCCCCGGCATCATGGTGGATGTCACGGTCGACCAGAGCATCCAGCTCCGCAAGCGCATGGATGAACAGCGGCTCGACCTGACGCTCATCAATTGCGCCACGCGGCCGTTCCCGACGATCGGGGAGGTGATTCATACCGAAAAGCTGGTCTGGGCTGGTGCCAAGTGCGGCACCGCCTATCTGCGCGATCCGCTGCCGATCTCCGTTTGGGAGGATGGCTGCGTCTGGCGGCAGGACGCGATCTCGCAGCTCGAAAAGCACAAGCGTCAATATCGCATCGCCTATGCCAGCGCGCATACGATGGCGCAGCGCGCCGCCGTGGTCTCCGATCTTGCGATCGCGCCTTTCCCGCTTTCCTATGTGACCGAGGACATGCAGATACTCGGGCCGAAGGAAGGCCTGCCGGAGCTCCTGAGCTTCGACATACGGCTGCTGACCACCCCGCAGCTTTCGCATCCGGCCAAGGCCGTGGCCGAGAGCATTCGCGAAGCCTACGGCTCCTTCATCGCCGCGGCGGCCTGATCCTTACCTTTTCATTCTCGAGAACGGCGGCG
>NZ_JBHFJG010000007.1:82699-122549 GCF_057559155.1 Rhizobium moroccans
CCCCCCCTTCGCCTGCGGCATCCGCCAGCACCTTGCGCTCCGGCAGTGTCACGGCAGCCGAGAGGTTGGGGAAGGGATCGATCTTGTTCGGCAGCGCCATGGCGTAGACGAAATGCTCCTGAAACTTCGGTTCAAGAGCCGTCTCTATCTTCTCGATCTTCCTGACGGTTTCCTCGATCTCGCGGCGGTAGCTGCGGTTCAGCAGGCACATGCGCGCGCCGGTGCCGGCGGCATTGCCCACCGCCTTGACGCGGGTGAGGTCGCAATCGGGGATCAGCCCCAGCACCATCGCGAATTTGGGATCTATGAAGGTGCCGAAGGCGCCCGCAAGACCGATACGATTGACATGGTCGATCCCGAGCTTGTCCATCAGCAGCTTCACGCCCGCATAGAGCGCCGCCTTGGCGAGCTGGATTGCGCGCACGTCGTTCTGGGTGACGGTGATGCGCGGCTCGCCGTCGTGTAGCAGATAGGAGAAGGTCCGGCCGTTCTCCAGGATGCGCGGGCTGCGCTCGCCAAGCGATCCGTCCACCACGCCGTCTTCCGAGATGATGCCGGCGAGATACATTTCCGCGATCACCTCGATGATGCCGGAGCCGCAGATGCCGTTGACACCGGTCGCGGCCGCCGCTTCGGCAAAACCCGGCTCGTCAGACCATTGCTCCACGCCGATCACCCGGAAGCGGGGTTCGAGCGTTATCGGATCGATGCGTACGCGCTCGATCGCGCCGGGCGCTGCACGCTGGCCGGAGGAGATTTCAGCGCCCTCGAAGGCGGGCCCGGTCGGTGAAGATGCCGCAACCGTGCGGGCGGCATTGCCGAGCACGATTTCGGCATTGGTGCCGATATCGACCAGCAGCATCATCTCGTCCTGCCGGTGAGGGCCTTCCGAAAGGGTGGCGGCTGCGGCGTCGGCGCCCACATGGCCCGCGATGCAGGGCAGGAGATAGGTGCGGGTGCCGGGGTTCATCGGCAGGCCGATCTCGGAGGATTTCACATGCACGGCACCGGAAACGGCAAGCGCGAAGGGCGCCCCGCCGAGTTCGGTGGGATCGATGCCCAGGAAGAGGTGGTGCATGATCGGGTTGCCGACGAAAACGCTGTCGAGAATGTCTTCCCGCGAAACGCCGCCTTCGGCGCACACCTTGTCGATCAGCCCGTTCACCGCCTCGCGCACGGCAAGTGTCATCGCCTCGCGCCCGTCCGGGTTCATCATCACGTAGGAAACGCGGCTCATCAGGTCTTCGCCGAAGCGTATCTGCGGGTTGGACGTGCCGGCAGAGGCGACCGTCCGGCCCGAAAGCAGCGAGGAAAGATGCATGGCGATGGTGGTGGAGCCGATATCGCAGGCGATGCCGTAGGCCTCGTTCTTCAAGCCCGGATAAAGCGCAACGATGCGTGGATGCGCATCGTCATGGTCCTTGTGAACCGCCGCCGTCACCTTCCATTCGCCCTTGCGCAGAATGGACTGCACCTTCGGGATCAAGTGGAAATCCACGTCGAGATTTTCGAGATGCCAGTCGGCGACAAGCGCCGCCTTCAGCCGGTCGAGATCGCCGAGCGGCTTTTCCATATCGGGTTCTTCCACCTCGACATAGCACATGCGGATTGCCGAGTTGCGGTCGAAGACGCGCTCGTCGGCCGCCTTGCGCACCACCTGGGCATTGATGACCGTATCCTGCGGCACATCGATGACGAGGTCGCCGAGGATCTGGGCGGAGCAGGAGAGGCGCCGGCCTTCCGGCAGGCCGCGCACGCGGTCGTAGCGCTCCTCCTTCGGCCCGACCGGCGAAAGGTGGTCGTTGGCGGATTTGATGCCGTGCTTGGCGAACCGGCCTTCCTGTACGGAAACCTGGCAGCGCCCGCAGGTCGCCCGCCCGCCGCACACGCTCTCCACATAGACGCCGAGTTGGCGCGCGGCCTCCAGCACCGGCGTGCCGACCGGGAAGCGGCCGCGTTTGCCGGAGGGCATGAAGAGGACCAGTGGTTTCGAAGGCGCGTCGTTCATTTATCACTATCCCCGTGCGTTTGAAGGTTCCCCCTCTGGCCTGCCGGCCATCTCCCCCACAAGGGGGGGAGAAAACATGCCGCACCGTTCTTTCTTCAATGCGCACGTAATTTGGCAAAAGCTCAGTCGTATCTTTGGAATGAGGCGGACCCCTCTAGTCTCTCCCCCCTTGTGGGGGAGATGGCCGGCAGGCCAGAGGGGGGCTTCACCTTCATTCCATCCTCTTCATTCCATCCTTGCCGCAGCACCGGTCCGTGCCGCGCGTCCGCCGCGACGGCCGCCGGCTGAAGGCATCGGGGCGGCCGCGGCGGCAGCTCCGCCTTCTGCCGGCTTGTAGTCGCGATAGGTCCTGATCCAGGTCGCGCAATTCGCGTCCGTGCCGTTCAGCACGTTCGCGGCGCGAACCGCCTCCATCTCCTGCGGGCGGCAGGGGTTCATGATTGCCGACGTCATGCCGGCGCCGATCACCATGGGTATGAAGCCGGCATTGATGCCGTGGCGGTGCGGCAGGCCGAAGGAGATGTTGGAAAGGCCGCAGGTGGTGTTGACCTTCAGTTCGTTACGCAGCCGATAGAGAAGCTGGAAGACCTGCCGTCCGGCATCGCCGAGCGCGCCGATCGGCATGACGAGCGGATCGACGACGATATCGTGCGGCTTGATGCCGTAATCCATCGCGCGTTCGACGATCTTTTTGGCGACGGCGAAGCGCACGTCCGGATCCATCGAGATGCCGGTCTCGTCGTTGGAGATGGCGACGACCGGAACGTCGTATTTCTTGATGAGTGGCAGGATGGCTTCGAGCTTCTCCTCCTCGCCGGTGACGGAATTGACGAGCGGACGGCCCTTGGCGACCTTCAGGCCGGCCTCGATGGCTGCGGTGACCGAACTGTCGATCGAGAGCGGCACGTCCACGAGGTTCTGGACGATTTCCAGCGTCTGGACGAGCAGCGGCGGTTCGGTCTCGTTCGGATTGACGGCGGTGACGCCCGCGTTGACGTCCAGCATCGTCGCGCCGGCGGCGACCTGCTCCAGCGCATCCTTGATGACGGTATCGAAATTGCCCTCGATCATTTCAGCGGCCAGCTTCTTGCGGCCTGTCGGATTGATCCGCTCGCCGATCACGCAGAAGGGCTGATCGAAACCGATCACGACTTCGCGGGTGGCGGATGCGACGATGGTGCGGGTCATATGGTCCTCCGGGACGCCGGGCTCCTGCAGCCGGCTGATTTCTGTCTCAATGGGGTTTATGCGCGGCGATATCCGCAAGCTGCTCCTGGTTTTGCTCCCGGCCTTCGCGCAACTGCTCGAGCCGTTCGGCGACGAGCGCGTCCGTCGGGTTCGCTTCGCGCTTCCAGGGCCTTCGGCCCTTCAGAACGCCCGCTTCATGGACGATCTCGGCGACATATTCTTCCTGCCGATAGGCCATCACATGGATGCCGGAGACGCCTTCGATCTCCTTCACCTCGTTGATGATGTCGATGCAGAGCTGCTTGCCCTCGCGCTTCTGGTCTTGCGCCCCTTCGAGCCGCGCGATGACGGAATCGGGAATATGGATGCCGGGCACGTTGGAGCGTATCCAGCGCGCGGTCTTGGCCGATGCCAGCGGCCCGACCCCGACCAGGATGAAGCATTTCTCGTGGAAGCCGAGATCGCGCACCTTCTTCATGTATTCGCGGAACATCGGCACGTCGAAGCAATACTGGCTCTGCACGAACTGCGCGCCCGCCTCGATTTTCTTGCCGAGCCGGTAGGGCCGGAAGTCGTAAGGGGGAGCGAAGGGGTTGATCGCCGCGCCGAGGAAGACATGCGGCGGCGTGGTGAGCTTGCGGCCGGAGAGGAATTTCGCCTCGTCGCGCATGGTGCGGACCGTGGAAAGCAGCGACATGCAATCGAGGTCGAATACCGGCTTTGCGCCCGGCTGATCGCCGGCCTGCACCCCGTCGCCGGTCAGGCACATGATGTTCTGCACGCCCATGGCGGAAGCCCCGAGCACGTCGCCCTGTATGGCGATGCGGTTCTTGTCGCGGCAGGCGATCTGCATGATCGGCGCATAGCCCATGCGGGTGAGCAACGCGCAGATGCCGACCGAGGACATGTGGCAGTTGGCGCCGGAGGCATCCACCGCGTTGATACCATCCACCCAGCCGTCGAAGATCGCCGCGCGCTCGTAGACGTCCTGCGGGTCGGCGCTGTCGGGCGGATTGAGTTCGGCGGTGACCGCGAATTCGCCTCGCCTAAGCACGCGTTCCAGCCGCCCGCGGGAGGAATGGCCGGGCAGGGGATCGAGCGGCGCACCGGGATCATGCGGGTTGATGTCGGGGCTCATGCCTGGCTTTCCTTCGAAGCCTGCCGGCGTGCGGCCGCTTCCGCCGTCACGCGCAGCCATGAGGAGGTCTCGCGCAGCGACTGGTTGACCGGCTTCTGGACGTTCAAGATCGCGTCGCCGCCCGCCATGTTGCGCGAACCTTCCCAGGCCTTGACCCATACGCAGGGCATATCCGGCTCCACCTCGCAGTTTCCGTTGGCGCGCACGCCGCCGCAGGGGCCGTTGCGCAATTGCTTAGGGCAGTTCATGGGGCAGGACATGCCGGTTGAGGACAATATGCACTGGCCGCACATGCGACAGTCGAAGAGCATGCCTTTGACCCGCTTCTCGACGAAGGTGACGGGTGCCTCCACCCGTTTGTAGCCGATCGCCTTCCAGAGCGGGTGCAGCAGCAGGAAGACCTCGGCGAAGCGGTTGTAGAACCATTCGAGGAAGCGGGAATGCCTGACGGACCAGAGGCGGATCGAATAGCGCCGCTGCACCCGGCGGTTCGGCGAAACGTCGGCGGGCGTATAGGCGCCGGTCGCGGCCTTGCTTGCCGCTTGGGCATTGCCGATCGCGGGTCTTGCTTCAGCCATTCTCGCGGCCTCCGGCCTTCACCAGCGCCACCAGCCGTTCCTTGTCATAGGCGGCCTCCAGCTCCGCTGCGGCCCTGTCTGCTTCGGCTTCGAGATCGTCCGAGACGGGCACGGGCTCGGCCTTGCGCCATTCGGCCAGATAATCGTCGGTCTCGGAAGCGCCGGTGCGCATCGCGCACATGTCGATCGCCTCGGTGAAACGAAGCGAAAGCTCCCGCTTGGCCGCCTGGCGGCCCTTTCTGACGATGATCTGTGCCGGAATATCCCGCCAGTAGACGACGATGCGATCGGCCATGAGTTCCTCCGTGTTGAGCGGAGCATGCACTTGCGCGAGGCGCGGGACTGCGCTTGCCACGACGTCGCATGAGACGAAAAGCGACAGCGATATCCTCGCCGAAGGTCAGACGGTGCGCAGCGCAGGCGAAAGATCGCCATAGCCGGTGAAGCGGTATTCGTATTCGAGGCCGAGATAGTCTGCTGCCGCGCGCGCCTTTTCCTGCAATGCCTCGTCCTCTTCCTGGGAGAGATAGACGAGCTTGCGGTAATTGCCGAAATACATGTCCCTCAGTTCCGGATGGCGGTCGAGGCCGAGCGGCTCGATGACGAAGGCCTCGAACTGGCGGGCAAGGAAGTCCGTCAGGAAGAAGGAGAGCAGGTCTTCGTCCGCCTTTGCCGCGAAAGCCTCGTTGCCGGCGAAGAAGGAATAACAGTGGGGACCCTCGATGCGGGCGATGCTCTCGCGCTCGCAAAGCCGGTCGATCTCGCCGCCGGTGCCGCAATCGGCATAGGCGAAGAAGATTTTTTGAAATCCCTTTGCCCGCGCTTCCGCCACCGCCTTCTCCAGCCCCGGCACGATCTTCTGTGGATAGGCATGCCAGATGGCCGGCAGGCAATTGAGATCGATATGGTGGAGCCCATACTGGCGGCAGACGGCCAGAATTTCGCGCGCGATCGCTCCGCACGCGATCACGTGAACTTTTTCGCTCGTTGAACGTTCCTTCGCCGGAAAATCATTTTCCGGCACAACTTGGTCCATATCCATCGGAGTATTCTACCATGACGGTCAAGACAGTCACCGTGATCGCCGCTCTTTTCGCCAGCATGCTTTCGCTTAGCTCTTGCGGCAACACGATTCGCGGCATGGGGCAGGACACGGCCAATGCCGTCGATGCTACCCAGGATGCCGGCCGCCGCGTCGATCGCGCTGCGCAGTAAAAAGGCTCTTCCGAGGAACAGAGACCGGTCAATTTTGGTGTGACCGGTCTTTCCCTTGCGTACTCAGCCCTTGAGTATCAGCCGGCGGCGAGGCTGTTGTGCTTGCGGCGAATGAAGTCCTTCGCCGTTTCCACGGCGACGGCGGCATCACGGCAATAGGCATCGGCGCCCACGGCCTTGCCGAATTCCTCGTTGAGCGGCGCGCCACCCACCAGCACGACATAATCGTCGCGGATGCCCTTTTCCTTCATCGTGTCGATGACGACCTTCATATAGGGCATGGTGGTGGTGAGAAGCGCCGACATGCCGAGGATATCCGGCTTTTCGCGCTCGATGGCCTCCAGATAGTTCTCCACCGGATTGTTGATGCCGAGATCGATCACGTCGAAGCCGGCGCCTTCCATCATCATGCCGACGAGGTTCTTGCCGATGTCGTGAATGTCGCCCTTGACTGTGCCGATCACCATCTTGCCGAGCTTCGGCGCGCCGGTTTCGACAAGCAGGGGACGCAGGATCGTCATGCCGGCTTTCATCGCATTGGCCGAAAGCAGCACTTCCGGCACGAAAAGGATGCCGTCGCGGAAGTCGATGCCGACAATCCGCATGCCCTCGACGAGCGCCTGGGTGAGGATGTCGTAGGGCGTCCAGCCGCGGTCGAGCAGGATTCGCGTCGCTTCCTCGATCTCTTCCTTCATCCCGTCATAAAGGTCGTCGTGCATCTGCTGCACGAGTTCCTCGTCGGAAAGTTCCGCCAGAATGATTTCGTCGTCGGACATGGGTGTTCCCCTGGGTTCGAGAAGCCGCGCAAATCAGCCCTTCCACAATATGTGTAACCTTAAATTGTTTCGCAATTTCTTTCGTATGCGACAGCGGCGCGTCCGAAACGCGACGGGCGGCATCGGTGAAATGTCTGTCCTGTGCAAGCCTTTGACGCAGAAAGGCAGGGCTCGGCTTGCACTTGCGCCTAGCATGGCGCATCAGAATGGGCATGCGCCGGTGGCGCGAAGGCGAGGAACATCATGGACGATTTGACCCGAGAGACGGATTCGGCAGGCGGCGGGAGACGCGGTCGCGGCGAACGGGGCGCGGCGGGCCGCCGCGCGGCGCGGGCGGGAAGCGGTCCCGGTCCCTCGCTGCCCTATATCACCCGCAAGATCGGCGTCTACGAGGTGCTGGACGAGGAGGGCCTGGCGCTTATCGAGCGCAACGCCGATACGGTGCTGGAGGAAATCGGCATCGAATTCCGTGACGATGCCGAAGCCCTCGACCTCTGGGCGAAGGCTGGCGCGGACGTGAAGGGCCAGCGCGTGCATTTCCCGAAGGGGCTTTGCCGCGAACTGCTCAAGACCGCGCCGAAGGAATTCACCTGGCATGCGCGCAATCCGGCCCGCAGCGTTCATATCGGCGGCAATGCCACCGTGTTCGCGCCCGTCTACGGCCCGCCCTTCGTGCGCGACCTGGAGGGCAAGCGCCGCTATGCCACCATCGAGGATTTCCGCAATTTCGTGAAACTCGCCTATATGGCGCCGTCCATGCATTCCTCCGGCGGCACGGTCTGCGAGCCGGTGGATGTTCCGGTCAACAAGCGTCATCTCGATATGGTCTACAGCCATATCAAATATTCCGACAAACCCTTCATGGGATCGGTGACCGCGCCGGAGCGGGCCGAAGATACGATCGCCATGGCGAAGATCGTGTTCGGGGACGAGTTCGTCGAGAACAATTGCGTCACGCTGAACCTCATCAATGCCAATTCGCCGATGGTCTTCGACGAGACCATGCTCGGCGCGCTGAAGGTCTATGCGCGGCATAACCAGGCTTCTGTGGTCTCGCCCTTCATCCTGTCGGGAGCTATGAGCCCGGTCACGGTCGCCGGCACGCTGACGCAGATCCTCGCCGAAGTGCTTGCGGGCGCTTCCTTCACCCAGCTCATCCGCAAGGGCTCGCCGGTGTTGTTCGGCACCTTCGCCGCTTCGATCTCCATGCAATCGGGCGCTCCGACTTTCGGCACGCCGGAGCCTTCGCTGGTTTCTTACGGCGCGGCGCAGCTTGCCCGTCGCCTCGGCCTGCCGTTCCGAACCGGCGGTTCGCTCTGCGGCTCGAAGGTTCCGGATGCCCAGGCCGCGCACGAATCGGCTAACACGCTGAACACCACGCTGCTTGCCGGCACCAATTTCGTGCTGCATGCCGCGGGCTGGCTGGAAGGCGGGCTCGTCTCTTCCTATGAGAAGTTCATGATCGATCAGGACCAGCTCGGCATGATGCAGAAGATGGCGGCGGGCGTCGATCTTTCCGAAGAGGGCCAAGCGATGGACGCGATCCGCGAAGTGGGGCCGGGCAGCCATTACCTCGGCTGCAGCCATACGCAGGCGCATTTCCAGACGGCCTTCTATCGCTCGGCGCTGATGGACAACAATTCCTTCGAACAATGGGAGATCGAGGGCGAAAAGCGCATCGAGGAGCGCGCCAATGCCCTTTGCCGCTCCTGGCTCGATGCCTATGAAGCGCCGCCGCTCGATCCGGCGATCGACGAGGCGCTCAACGCCTATATCAAGGCGCGCAAGGATTCGATGCCCGACGCGTTCACCTGAAGAGGTCCCGAGGCCGCCAGGGAGCAAGGCGGCGCCAGGCAGGTGGCGGACTTCATCCAGGAAGAGGTCTGGCGCCCGCATTACAAATATGAGGGGCCGCATTGAAAGATATCGCGAGCGGCCCTTCTGCCATTCTGGCGGAGATCGCCGAGGCGCTGCGGCCCTGCGGCATCTATCTGCGCGGGGTGGCGGCATTCGCGCCGGGCGAGGGGCCTTTGCTTGTCGGCGGCAGTCCCGCCCGCTCCATGGTCCTTCTCGGCAATATCGGCGGCTCGCTCTGGCCGGCCTTTTCCCGCTGGCGCCGAAATTACGGCGGACCCGATCCGCTCGATACCTTTTCGAAGGAGGCAATCCGCCCGCTTGCCGAAAGGCTGGGCGCCACCGCCTTCTTCCCTTCCGATCCGCCATGGCAGCCGTTCCAGCAATGGGCGATGAAAGCGGATGGCCTGCGCCCGTCGCCGCTCGGCATCCTGATTCATCCGCGCTATGGCCTCTGGCACGGCTACCGCGGCGCGCTCGGCTTTCCCTTCGAGATCGGAGCCGAGCATGAGCATGTCGGCCACGCCTGCGATGCCTGTCGCGACAAGCCCTGTCTCGCGCACTGTCCGGTGAATGCTGTCACGCCCGATCGTTTCGATATCGCCGCCTGTCGCGGATACCTGAAAAGCGAGGCGGGCAGGGCAAGCTGCATGGTCACCGGCTGCGCCGCCCGCAACGCCTGTCCGGTCGGCGCGGATTTCCGCTATCCGCCCGAACAGCTACGGTTTCATATGGATGCGCTGCTCTAGCTGCCGGTTCCGGCTCTGCTCAAGCGCGGCGGCGGCGTCTTTCCCGTGAGGGATCGCCGCCCGATTGGCTGGCCATCTTGTTGCGCAGCGGGCCGATTCTCTCGACCACCTCCTCGATCGTCGGGCGCGGGCCGGGCGTGTGTCCGTCAAGCGCGGCGCGCATGGCGGCGAGGTGTTCGAAGGAGGTGCCGCAGCAGCCGCCGATGATCTTGGCGCCGGCATTGCGGGCCAGCCTGGCATATTCGGCCATCAGCGGCGGGGTGCCCGAATAGTGGATCTCGGCGCCTTTATATTCGGGGATGCCGCAATTGCCCTTGACGATGGTGATCGCCTCCGGATCGGCGGCCGTCATGTCGAGAAGGCTCGACAGGATGTCGGAAGCCCCGACGCCGCAATTGGCGCCGACCGCGACCGGCCCCTTGCCGATATCGCCGGCAACGCGGTGGATATCCTTGGGGTCGAGACCCATCATCGTCTTGCCGGCCGTGTCGAACGAGCCCGTATAGGTATAGGGCAGGCCGACCTTGGTCGCCGCCTCCGCCGCTGCGCGGATTTCGTCGGCCGAGGACATGGTCTCGATCCAGGCGACGTCTGCGCCGCCCGCCTTCAGTCCCTCGATCTGCTCGGCGAAGGCCGCAACCGCGTCCTCGTAGGAGAGGGCGCCGAGCGGGATCAGCAACTCGCCGGTTGGACCGACGGAGCCGGCGACGATCACCTTGCGTGGCGCGCGGTCGGCAACGGCGCGGGCGATCTCGGCAGCGCGTTTGTTGAGCGCGAAGACGCGGTCTTCCGCCTTGTGCAGCTTCAGCCGGTGACGCGTGCCGCCGAAGGAATTGGTGAGGATGATGTCGGCTCCGGCATCCACGAAGCCCTGGTGGAGCCTGTCGATCTTTTCCGGCTGCGTCTCGTTCCACAGTTCCGGCGCATCGCCGGCTTCGAGCCCCATGGCGAAGAGATTGGTGCCGGTCGCGCCATCTGCCAGCAGCACGCCTTTTTCGGCCAGAAGTTCGGTCAAGGGATTGGCAGCGGTCATGGCCTGCTCCTGTGGGCTGTTCTGCCGGTTATATAAAGATATCTTTATATGTTCGCAATGAGGGATGGCTCAGATCGCCCGGCGGCGGTTTCGGCCGTGGGCTTGCCGGGTTCCGCATGACCGACCGGAGTCACCATGGCCGCGATCACCGTATGGAGATCGAGCATGCCGAGCGGGCCGCCGGCGTCGTCGACGACAATCGCCTTGGAGTGATTGGCCTCGGTCATCTGTTTCGCGGCGGTTTCCAAGGTCGTGCCGGCACCGAGCTTTATGCCTTCCGCCGGGCCGTCTAGCGGGCGCATCACCGTTTTCGCCTGGATCACGCGGCCGCGGTTCACCTCCTTGACGAAGGCGGTGATATAGTCGTCGGCGGGCGAAAGCACGATATCCTGGCCGCTGCCCTGCTGGATCACCTGGCCGTCGCGCAGGATGGCTATTGTGTCGCCCAGCCTCAGCGCCTCGTCGAGATCGTGGGTGATGAACACGACGGTTTTCTTGAGTTCCGCCTGGAGATCCAGAAGCACGGTCTGCATATCGACGCGGATCAGCGGGTCGAGCGCCGAATAGGCTTCGTCCATCAAAAGGATGTCGGCATCGTTCGTCAGAGCGCGCGCCAGGCCGACTCGCTGCTGCATGCCGCCCGAAAGCTGGTTCGGATAGTGATTGTCGAAGCCCGAGAGCCCCACGCGCTCGATCCAGTATTGCCCTTTCCGCAGGCTTTCGGTGCGCGGGACGCCCTGGATGTCCAGGCCGTAGACGGCATTCTCGATGACGGTCCGGTGCGGCAGCAGGGCGAATTTCTGGAAGACCATCGCGGTTTTCCGGCGGCGGAACTCGCGCAGGTCCTTCTCGTTCATATGACAGATGTCTACACCGTCATAGATGACTTCGCCGGCAGTCGGCTCGATCAACCGGTTGATGTGGCGGATCAGCGTCGATTTGCCCGAGCCGGAAAGCCCCATCACCACGGTGATGCCGCCCGCCGGCATCGAGATGTTGATGTCCTTGAGGCCGAGCACATGGCCGTGCACTTCGTTGAGTTCGCGCTTGCTCATGCCGCGCTCGACGAGATCGACGTACTCGCGGGCGCGCGGTCCGAAAATCTTGTACAGTCCCTTGATCTCGATGCCGTGGCTAGCCATCGACGGCCTCCCGCGACTTTGCCGGGCCGCGTGGGCCGGGCCGTCCTGGCTCTGTGCTCCGTACCATCCTGTTCCCTTATGATTTGCAGCTTGCGCCGTTCGGCGTAAGAGCGGCCGGGTATTCCCGTGCCATCATGTTCCCATACTACATCATGCGTCCGTCCATTGTGCGATTTGCGACGCCTCAGGCGATCAGAGCGCTGCCTTTATCTTGTCAGCGACGGCGGGAAGCACCCATTCGGACCAGATCTTTTCCTCCGTTTCGAGGAAATGCCGGGCGGTCTCGGCATTGCTCGCCTTGTTCGCCTGTTGCCAGGCGAGAAGCGCGCTCACCGTCTCGTTCGACCACTTGCGGGTCCGGACATATTCCATTGCGACATCGGCAAGCTCGCCGAAATCCCTCGAAAGCAGGGTGAACGCCCGCGAGGTCGGATAGGAATTGACCCGCGGATTGGGACAATTCTCCACCGCCGTGCAGGCATCCCACTCGGCCTGGTCATATGCGACGCCGAAGGAAAGCTTCACCATTTCGTATTTGCCGAGGATCGCCGTCGGCGCCCAGTAATAGCCGAGCCACCCGGTCTTCTTCTCGAAGGCGGAGACGATCGACTGGTCGAGCTCTTCCGGCGAAGCGCTCTCCTGCAGGTCGAAACCCTTGCCGGAACCATCGAGCGAGCGGAAGAGGTTGGCCGTCGTGGCGTGGCAGGCCCAGTCGGAAGGACAGTTGTGGACCGCGCCACGCTGCGGATTGCCGGCCGAGGGGAAGAGTTGCGGCGCGGCCAGCGCATCCTGGACGGTGCGGATCTTCGGGTTGGCGTCGAAGATGAATTTCGGGATCCACCATCCTTCGATCGCGCCGTCTGCCAGGATTTCGGCGCCGAGTGCCAGCCGGTTATCGGCGGTCGCGGCATCCAGCCGCCCGCGCACTGCATTCACCCAGAATTCCGGTGCCATGTCGGGGGAGCCATCCGCAAGCATGGTCTCGAACGTGGGTACGGTGTCGCCAGGAACGAGCGTCACCTTGCAGCCGTAGCCGGCCTCGAGGATGATCTTGTCGACATTGGCGGCGATCGCCGCCGAGCCCCAGTTCATCTCGGCAACGGAGATGTCGCCGCATTCCGCCGAGGCGGAACCTGCGGAAAGACCGAATCCCGCGGCGATCACCGCGCCGCCGAGCAGGCTTTTCATGGTCAGGACTCCCGGTTCGCACATCGTCATTGTGACGCGCTTATCGCGCGGACCGCAACTGAATACGTCCCAATTCTGGTAATTTTTTATCGATGAACGCGGGTCCGCGGCGCCTCCCGCTCATGAGGGCGCCGCAGCGGGTCCCGGGGCTCGGCGATGTGTTTCCCGCTCAGCCCGCGTTCTGTATCTCCGCCATAGCCGCATCATCCTTTTCGTTGGCGCGGATCGCGGCCTCGCGGTTGGCCACGCGCGCGAAATACTGCTGGAAGGCAGGGCGTTTCTCGATCGTGCCGAACTGCATGCCCCAGCCGATCTGCGCTCCGACATAGACGTCGGCCGCGGTAAACTTGTCGCCGGCGATATAGGGGTTCGCCTGCACCGCCTTTTCCAGCGTGTCCATCACGTGGGCGAAGCTGCCATAACCGATCATCCGCTCGCGATCGGGGGCCACTTCGAAGCCGAGCGCCCTGTTGCTGACGGCGGCTTCGACCGGTCCGGCCCCGAAGAAGAGCCAGCGATAGTAGTCGGCGCGCTCGGTGGGTGGCGGGGCGAGACCCGCTTCAGGGAAAGCGTCGGCCAGATAGGCGCAGATCGCGGCGCATTCGGTCACCACCTTCCCGCCATGCGAGACTGCCGGAACCTTGCCCATGGGATTGATGGCCTTGTAGGCGTCGTCCTTCATAGTCGTTCCGAATTGGAGGATTTCGGTGCGATAGGGCACGCCCACCTCCTCCAGCATCCAGCGGGCGATGCGGCCCCGCGACATCGGGTTGGTGTAAAGCACGAGTTCTTCGGTCATGGCAGCCTCCTGTATGTTCTCTTTATGTTCTATCGTCTCCGTTTGCCGGAATCAAGTCGGGCAGGGGGTGGATCAAAGCGGTTTCCGGTACTGTATGAAGCCGGAATTCTGGGCGACGCGGTCGTAGAGTCTCCGCGCGGTGGCATTGCTTTCATGCGTCAGCCAATAGAGCCGGCCGGCGCCCTTTTCGCGCGCGAGCCCGGCGACTGCCTCGATCAGCGCCTCGCCGGTGCCTTTTCCGCGGCCGGTGTTTTCCACGTAAAGGTCCTGCAGATAGCAGGTCGATTCCGGCAGCCAGCAGGAACGGTGGAAGATCGCGTGCACGATGCCGATCATCTTGCCGTCGTCGTCGAAGGCGCCGAAGGCGTGCATGGGCTCGGCCGGATCGTTGAGGCGTTCCCAGGTGAGGTCGTATTGCTCTTGCGGCAGCTCGGTTTCGTAGAAACGCAGATAGGCCTGCCAGAGCGGCTCCCATTCTGCGCGGTCGGATGGTTCGAGCGGACGGACGGTGTTGGTCATTGCAGGCTCCCGAAATGAAAACGGCGGGAATTTCTTCCCGCCGTTGAACTTATCGGAAAAGCGCGGCTTAGGCAGCCATCGCCTTCTTGAGGTTTTCGTCGATCTTGTCGAGGAAGGCGGTGGTGGAGAGCCACGGCTGGTCGGGGCCGATCAGCAGCGCCAGGTCCTTGGTCATATGGCCGGATTCGACGGTGTCGATGCAGACCTTTTCGAGCGTCGAAGCGAACTTGGCGAGTTCGGCATTGTCGTCGAGCTTGGCGCGGTGCGCCAGGCCACGGGTCCAGGCGAAGATCGAGGCGATCGAGTTCGTCGAGGTCTCCTGGCCCTTCTGGTGCTGGCGGTAATGGCGGGTAACGGTGCCGTGGGCGGCTTCCGCTTCCACGGTTTTGCCATCCGGCGTCATCAGGACCGAGGTCATCAGGCCGAGCGAGCCGAAGCCCTGCGCCACGATGTCGGACTGCACGTCGCCGTCGTAGTTCTTGCAGGCCCAGACATAGCCGCCGGACCACTTGAGCGCGGCAGCGACCATGTCGTCGATCAGGCGGTGCTCGTACCAGATCTTCTTCTCTTCGTACTGGGCCTTGAATTCGGCGTCGTAGATTTCCTGGAAGATGTCCTTGAAGCGGCCGTCATAAGCCTTGAGGATCGTGTTCTTGGTCGACAGGTAGCAGGGAACGCCGCGCTGAAGGGCGTAGTTGAACGAAGCGCGGGCGAAGTCGCGAATGGAATCGTCGAGATTGTACATCGCCATCGCAACGCCGGACGACGGCGCGTCGAAAACGTCGTGCTCGATCGTCTGGCCATCTTCGCCGACGAACTTGATCGTCAGCTTGCCCTTGCCGGGGAACTTGAAATCGGTGGCGCGGTACTGGTCGCCGAAGGCGTGGCGGCCGACAATGATCGGCTTCGTCCAGCCCGGCACCAGGCGCGGAACGTTCTTCATGATGATTGGCTCGCGGAAGATCACGCCGCCGAGAATGTTGCGGATCGTGCCGTTCGGGCTCTTCCACATCTTCTTGAGCTTGAATTCCTCGACGCGGGCCTCATCCGGGGTGATGGTCGCGCACTTGATGCCGACGCCGTGCTTCTTGATGGCGTTCGCCGCATCGACGGTCACCTGGTCGTCCGTGGCGTCGCGGTTCTCGACGGAGAGATCGTAATATTCGATGTCGAGATCGAGATAGGGCAGGATCAGCTTGTCCTTGATGAGCTGCCAGATGATGCGGGTCATCTCGTCGCCGTCGAGATCGACGACCGGGTTTGCTACCTTGATCTTTTGCATGGAATTCCTCTTGAACGTGCGGAGGGATCGCGAAATCCCGTAGGTGGACACCAATGGGCTTGCGCTATAGCATCGCCGGGGCGGAACGCAAAGCCAATGCGCGGGGGCTACGGACAGTTTTGCGGGTCAAGCCTCAAGATTGCATTTTGCCATGCGAACATGACAGGTCTGTATTGCGCTTGCCAAACGCGGCGGCCGGGTTAATCTCGCCCGAGAGCAAAGGACGCTCAAATGGAATCGCACTGCGGCAAGGATTTTTTGTCAGGATCGAGGCTTTCGGCGAGGTCGTACACAGACGTACGGCGAGACCGAAAGCCGAAGATAATGGCGAAAAATCATGCCGCCCGCAGGGTTTGCCGAAACCGGCCGCCCGCTTTGTCGAGCGGCTTGGCCGTATGCTTCTGCTACGACGCGCGCCGCTCTCCTCGCGGATCGAACCGGTTTGGGCAAACAGTGCCGATCCCATTTGGGCGTCCTTTGCTCTAACACCCTCACGCAAACTTTTGGATTCATGCCATGCGGACCATCCCGCTCGCCGCGCTTCTGGCGCTGACAGCCAATTTCGCTCTCGCCGCAGAGGCCACCGATCCGGTGAAGGAGGTGATGAAGATCACCGAGGAGAACTGGGACACGGTCGACAGCGAGTGGAAGCTCATCTTCGATGCGGACCCGCTCTCCCGCCTGTTCAGCAAGGGGTTCCAGGAAGCCTATGCCGAAGCGTCCAAGAAGCCG
Source organism: Rhizobium moroccans (assembly GCF_057559155.1). NCBI lineage: Bacteria > Pseudomonadati > Pseudomonadota > Alphaproteobacteria > Hyphomicrobiales > Rhizobiaceae > Rhizobium > Rhizobium moroccans. The sequence continues at coordinate 98,901 of NZ_JBHFJG010000007.1, forward strand.
GCCTATGATACCGAGAACGGCGCGCCGGGCGATCCCTTCGGCTACGACGTCATAACCGCGTCGCAGGATGGCTGTCCGCTTTCCGACGTGCAGATCGGGACGCCCGCTCCCCAGGGCTCCATCACCGATGTGAAGGTGACCTTCAAGGCCTGGACATGCATCGAGGAGCCGGAGATCAGGGACAGCGTCAACGAGGTGCATTTCGATATCGTCACCGAAGACGGCCGGCCCGTGATCGCCGATATCCATCATGTGGCGGAAGGCGAGCGTGATTCCGTGATGGATGAGATGCGTCTGCTCGCAAAGGGCGAATGAGACGGCGGGGTTTTGAAGTTTTCGCGCGGGTTATTATGATGCTCTCCCAGGACGGCTGGCACCCGCCGCCGGCAAAGGATGGCGCATGAAGTTCGCCGCTGTCTTCCGCGACTGGCTGCTTGCCAACGACCCGGCGCTTTCGCGCTTCAGAATGGGCGCGCGCGTGACCCTTACGGTCGTGGGCTCGATCCTGTGCCTGGCCGCCATCCATCTTGCCGGCCTTTCCCTGCCGCCGATCGCCTTCGGTCTCGCCATCATCCTGTCGATCGAGGGCGGAGTGGCCGTGCGGGACCGGCAGGCCTCCGCCCAGCTCGCGACGCGATTTTACGGAACCGTCGTGAGCCTTGCCTGCGTGACCGTCGCGACGCTCCTGGAGCCGCATCGCTACGTTTCCGATATCGTCTTCCTGTTCGTCATTCTGGCGGCGACCGTGGCGCGCGTCTATGGACCGCGCGGCTTCGCGATCGGCATGTTCGCCTTCACCTCCTATTTCATGGGGGCGTTTTTGAAGCCGGCGCTCGCCGACCTGCCGATCGCCGCCATAGGTCCGGTGCTTGCGCTCGTGGTCGGCCATACCGTGCGCACCTACCTCCTGCCGGACGACTGGCGCCGAGATCTCCTCCGGTCGCTGATGGCCATTCAGGTGCGGGTGGACGATATCCTGATGCGGCTTGCGGTTCTGTCCGGCGCCGGATCTGCGAGCGAGGCGGATCGTCATGAATTGCGGCAGCTCGAGGAGCGGCTGAAGGACGTGGTTCTGATGGCCGAGGGTTTTCTGCCGCGGCCTTCGGACGAAGCGATCTCTTCGGCCGAAGAACCGGTCGCCGCGCTCGCCATGAAGATATTCGACACGCATCTCGCCGCCGAAAGCGCCATCGTGCTGTCGCTGGAGGCCCCGCCGCCTTTCGCGCTCGTGCATGCGCTTATCGAAGGCGAGCGCGATATGGCCGAGAAAATCGCTGCAAGTCCGGCGGTGAACGGCGACGAGCGCATCGCCGAAAGCGCCCGTGCACTTCTCTGGCTGCGGGATGCGCGCTCCGCACTTGCGGCGGTGATCGCCGAGGCGCGGAGCGATCAGTTCCGCTCGATCGGCAGCGACGAGGGGGAGCAGGCGTCCGCGAGCCCCGATTTCTCGCTGAAGAACCCGGTGATGCGTGCCGCGGTGCAGATCACCGTCGCCTCCGCCGTCGCCATGGTCTTCGGCTTGATGCTCTCCCGCGACCGCTGGTTCTGGGCCGTGCTGACCGCCTTCCTGATCTTCACCAATACCAAGTCGCGCGGAGATGCGGCGATGCGCGCCGTGCAGCGCTCCGTCGGCACGCTGCTCGGCATTGGAAGCGGCCTTCTGCTCGCCACCCTGCTTGCCGGTCATCCGGCGATCAGCGTGCCGCTCGCGGCGGTCTGCATCTTTCTCGGCTTCTACTATCTGCAGGTCTCCTACGCGGTGATGACCTTCTTCATCTCCATCGTGCTTTGCCTGATCTATGGTCTCATCGGCCAGCTCACGCTCGATCTCCTGCTGCTGCGCATCGAGGAAACGCTAATCGGTGCGCTCGCCGGAACGGCGGCCGCCTTTCTGGTTCTTCCCGCCCCGACGCGCTCCACGCTCGATCTGGCGCTGGAGCGCTGGTTCGGCGGGCTTCGCGAACTTCTCGCGGCGGTTCGGGATGGCAAGGGACGCTATGAGTTGATCGAGCTTTCTCACCGCCTCGATGTCGCCTATCGCGAGGTGACGGCGGCAGCCCGCCCGCTTGGAAGCTCCTGGTCGGTGGTGACGCGGCCGGGCAGGGTGCGCCAGACGCTGGCGGTCTTCCTGGGGGCGACCTACTGGGCCCGTATCTTCGCCCGCAACGCGGTCGCGGCCGCGAAGAAGCCGGAAGGCGAGGTGCTGGCCGCGCTTGAAGCGACGCTTGGGGATATCGACGCCATTGCGGCGCGCGGCTCGGAATGCTTTCTGGTGAAGCGCAAGGCCGGACGCGCCGCCGGCCGGCACCTGCCGATCTTCAAGCACGGATCGCGGGTGGGTGTGGAAATGATCGGCACAATGCTCGGCCGCCTCTATCCGGATTGATGCAGGCCCGACCCAAGTCTTGCCGATTTCGCCGCGCGCCGGTATTGCGGGCGCAGAATTCTATGAACGGAAACGGCAATGTCAGGCACGAACAGCGAGCGCGAACTCATAGCGGAAGGACCGGCGATCATCCTGGTGGAACCGCAGCTCGGCGAGAACATCGGCATGGTGGCCCGCGCCATGGCGAATTTCGGATTGGCGGAACTGCGCCTGGTCAACCCGCGCGACGGCTGGCCGAACGAGAAGGCGCGCTCCGCGGCATCCAAGGCGGACCATGTGATCGACGGCACGCAGGTGTTCGAGACGCTGGAGGACGCGATCCGCGATCTTAACTTCGTCTACGCCACTACCGCGCGGGAGCGCTACGGGTTCAAGCCGGTGCGCTCCCCGGTGGTCGCTGCCGAGACCTTGCGGGCGAAATTCGGGGCGGGGGAGAAGACCGGCGTGCTCTTCGGGCGCGAGCGCTGGGGCCTCACCAACGAGGAAGTGGCGCTGGCCGATGAGATCGTCACCTTCCCGGTGAACCCGGCATTCGCCTCTCTCAATATCGCCCAGGCGGTGCTCTTGATGTCCTATGAATGGATGAAGTCCGGCATGGACGATCTCGGCCGCACGCCTTTCCAGGCGGTCGAGCAGCGCCCCTCCACCAAGGAACAGGTGTTCGGCCTCTTCGAACACCTCGAAGAAGCCTTGGATGCACGCGGTTATTTCCACCCTGCTGAAAAAAAGCCGAAAATGGTGGACAACCTGCGCGCCGTGCTGTCGCGGCGGGGCTTTTCCGAGCAGGAGATCAGCGTCTTTAGGGGCGTGATCAATTCGCTCGATCGTTTCCCGCGGCAGTGGCCGAAGCAAGGTTCGAACGCAGGCGAGCGGGGGGAGACGAAGGGGAATGACGAAGAGTGAGACGAAGCCCGTCCTGATGTTCGATTCCGGCATCGGCGGGCTGACCGTGCTGCGTGAAGCCCGCGTGCTGATGCCGGAGCGTGGCTTCATCTATATCGCGGACGATGCCGGCTTCCCCTATGGCGGCTGGGAGGAGCCTGCGCTCAAGGAACGCATCCTCTCGCTCTTCGAAAAGCTGCTCGAGGACCACGATCCCGAAATCTGCGTGATCGCCTGCAACACGGCATTCACCCTGGCGGGCGCGGATCTGCGCTCCGCTTTCCCGCACATGACCTTCGTCGGCACGGTTCCTGCCATCAAGCCCGCTGCCGAGCGCACCCGCTCCGGTCTCGTATCCGTCCTCGCCACTCCCGGCACGGTGAAGCGCGCCTATACCCGCGACCTCATCCAGTCCTTCGCGACGCAATGCCATGTACGGCTGGTCGGGTCGCAGAACCTCGCCCGCATGGCCGAAGCCTATATCCGCGGCGAAGCGATCGCGGATGAGGAGGTGATGGCCGAGATCGCCCCGTGTTTCGTGGAGATGGACGGAAAGCGGACGGATATCGTCGTGCTCGCCTGTACGCACTATCCCTTCGTCGCCAATGTCTTCCGAAGGCTCGCTCCGTGGCCGGTCGATTGGCTGGACCCGGCCGAGGCGATCGCCCGCCAGGCGCGCCGCAAGGTGCCGCTGGTCGATGGCGCGGAACATCCCGACGATTTCGACTTCGCCGTCTTCACCTCCGGCAAGCCGGATTTTTCGACGCGTCGGCTGATGCAGGGCTTCGGTCTGCGGATCGCGTGACGGCGAACGGGGTGTTGCTTTATTGCAACGAATTACCCGCGATGTTTGCAATTCGCAATTGTGGTCTTTGCCGGCCGGCGGATCTGGTGTAAACGAGTCCTTGCCCGCAATTCAAAGAAGGAGGGGTGTGAAATGTCTAATATCGCGCTTGCATGCCTCTTCGGCGGAGCCGCTGTCATGATGATGATTCATCGCAGCTTTATGCCATATCAAATTGGCATCCGAGGCTTCTAAGCCAAGGTTTCTCCGCCGTTTTGGCACTTTCCATCTGATCTGACGTGACCGGCTGACGCAGCGATTGTTCGCACCTCTGTGTCCGCATCCGCACGTCTTTCGAACTTCGAGAGGACCTGGCTGTCTGCACGGCGCCGGGACGGAAACTCATGCGTGAATCACAAGTAGTGGTTGCCGACACCCTTGCGGCAACGGTCGATGAACTTTACCGGAAATTCGGCGCCTGGAGAACCGTGTGGGCGCTGATCCTGGCTGTCCGGCGGCGTCGTCAGGCGGAAAACCAGGTAGCTCACCTGTCGAACTGGATGCGCCGCGATATCGGTCTTCCGGAGAGCGAGGATGCACCAGGCGAAGGTTACGGATCGCTTCCCTTTGGAGTGGTTCTGGTCTCCTGGGCGCGCCGGGAATTAAGTTGAGCTTTTAGGCCCCGGCGGTAACCCGCCGGGGCTGCTGCCGGAGGTATCATGAGCATAGTCGTTCGCAGGCTTCGCCAATCTGAAATGCCGGCTGCGGCCCGAGTTCACCGCGCTTCCTTTGACGAGCGATTGCCTTGGCTCGCCGGCCTGCATACGCCGGAGGAGGACCGCCGCTATTGGAGCGATCATCTTTTCCCGAGCTGCGAAATATGGGGTGCCGAGAAGGGAAGCGGCCTCCTCGGTGTTATTGCTTTTCGGAAGGACTGGGTCGACCAGCTCTATCTTCTGCCGGGAGCGCAGGGCGAGGGAATTGGTTCGAAGCTTCTGGAGGTAGCGAGGAATGCCCATCCGCAGCTCTTTCTCTGGACCTTTCAGCGCAATCTCGCTGCCCGCCGCTTCTATGAACGCCACGGCTTTCAGTCCATCCGGGAAACCGACGGTGCCGACAACGAGGAGCGGGAGCCTGACGTGCTCTATCGATGGATGAGATCGGAATGAAACGCCCCTTGCCAAGCCGGCAATTCGATGGCTTGCTTAATGTCGCGACCAGCCCGGGAAGGAGCGTTGGCTATGATGAAATCTCCTCCTCATCCCGGTGAGTTGCTCCGCGAAGATGTGCTGGTTCCTTTGGGCCTGTCCGTAACGGATGCCGCTGACCGCCTCAATATCTCGCGTGTTGCTCTATCTCGCGTGCTGAACGGCCATGCGGCCGTCAGCCCTGATCTCGCCCTGCGCTTGGAAAGGGCAGGGGCCAGCACGGCACGTGCATGGTTGTCCATGCAGACGAACTATGATCTGGCGCAGGCGAGAGAGCGCGAGCAGCCGCCCGTTCGTCCCCTGAACGATGAAGCGGCTTAATTTTCTAAGCCCTTGCCAAGCCGGCAATTCGGTGGCTTGCTCGCTCCGTTTGCTGGAGGAGTTTCCGCATGTCGCTTGAACACTGGCTCGCCTTCGTCGCCGCTTCCGCGGTTCTGCTCGCCATTCCCGGCCCGACGATCCTGCTCGTCATTTCCTATGCGCTGAGTCATGGCCGAAAGGTGGCCTCTGCGACCGTTGCCGGCGTGGCGCTCGGCGATTTCACGGCGATGACGGCCTCCATGCTCGGCCTCGGCGCGCTGCTGGCGACATCGGCAACGCTCTTCACCGTGCTGAAATGGGTGGGTGCGGCCTATCTCGTCTATCTCGGTCTCAAGCTCTGGCGTGCCCCGGTCTCGGAGCGTCAGGAAGTGATCGAGGAAGATGCGCCGTCTGCACGGCCCGTCCGCATCTTCCTGCACACCTATGCGGTCACCGCGCTCAACCCCAAGAGCATCGTCTTCTTCGTCGCCTTCCTGCCGCAGTTCCTTGATCTTTCGAAGCCGCTCTTCTTCCAGATGGCGGTGTTCGAAGTGACCTTCCTGGTGCTGGCGACCCTGAACGCTGCGCTTTACGGCCTGCTCGCCGCCATGGCGCGCAACACGATCCGCAAGCCGAAGGTCCAGAGGATCGTCAACCGCACCGGCGGTTCGCTGATGATCGGCGCGGGCCTTCTGTCGCTCGGCTTCAAGAGGGCCGCCGCGTAAAGCTCTGTTCGGGAGGAGGAACCGATGCTGACAGGCCGATGCCATTGCGGCGACACCGTTTTCGAGATCGCCGGCGAACTGCCGCAGGCGCTCACCCGCTGCACCTGCACCTTCTGCTCCAGGCGCGGCACGCTCTATGCCTATTACGAGCCGAAGCAGGTGAGGGTGACGGCCGATCCGGCAAGCGATCGCGTCTATCGCTGGAATTCGAAACTGGTGGCGCATCATTTCTGCGGCACATGCGGTTGCGGCACCTATAGCGACAGCCCGGATTTCCAGATGGATGGCACCTGGGACGGCAAGACGCGCCGGATCGGTGTGAATGCCCGGCTGCTTGACGATTTCGATGCCGAGGAATGGCCGCACACGGTCATCGACGGCCGGCATCTCTGGTAGGGAGGGTAAGCGATGACCGAACTGACGCTGCTGGCATTCGTCATCGTATCCTTCATCGGCATCGCCACGCCGGGTCCGACCGTGCTTCTGGCACTCACCAACGGCTCTCGTTACGGCGTTCGTCGCGCGCTTCCGGGCATGGCCGGCGCCATGGCTTCCGATTTCGTGCTGATCGGTGCCGTTGCGGTCGGCCTCGGTGCCCTGCTGGCGGCATCCGAATTCTGGTTTTCGGTCGTCAAATGGGTCGGTGCCGGCTATCTCGCCTTTCTCGGCCTGATGCTGCTCCGCTCCAAGGGCTCGCTCGATATTGAGGGCGAGGGAATGCCGAAGCTTTCGGCTTCGCCGAGGTCGATCTTCCTCAAGAGCTTCCTGGTCGCCGTCACCAATCCCAAGGGCTATCTCTTCTTCTCCGCCTTCCTGCCGCAGTTCATCATGGCCGGCGAGCCGCAATTGCCGCAATATGCGATGCTCGCCGTCGTTTTCGCGATCATCGATTTCACGGTCATGTTCGCCTATGCGATGCTCGGATCGAAAGCCGTGCATCTCTTGAAGAACAAGGGCGCGCTGTGGCTCGACCGGTTCTGCGGCGGTGCGCTCCTGATGCTCGCGGGATCGCTGGCTTTCTATCGAAGGGCCGCCACGTAAGGGAGGATGTCATGTCGAAAGCAGTCAAATCCGTGCGGCCGTTCCTGATGTTCCAAGGCAATGCCTGCGAGGAGGCGATCACCTTCTATACGTCAGTGCTGCCGGAAAGCCGGATCGTCGATATCAAGCGCTACGGGCCGGGCGAGATGGGCGCGGAAGGCAGCGTGTATCGCGCCACCTTCGAGCTTGCCGGCCAGCAGGTGGATTGCATCGATAGCCCGGTCAAGCATGCCTTCGAGTTCACGCCCTCCTTTTCCTTCTTCGTAGAATGCGCAACGGAAGCGGAGCTGGAGCGGCTGGCCCTGCGCCTGGGAGAGGGCGGGGCGTTTCTGATGCCGATCGGCAATTACGGCTTCAGCCGGAAATTCTGCTGGCTCAACGATCGCTTCGGCGTTTCCTGGCAGCTCAATTTCGAGTAGCCGCAAAGCCTGTGCATTTTCGCTCTTGCCCGGCGAAACGAATCCCGATCTCTGCTAGAGGGACGGAGTCGCGGCGCGCGTTGGCGTCACCGCTAAGAGACAGCTTACGAGGGAAGTGCTTTGCAGGTCGGCATCGATATGGGAACTGTGACCGGGGGTGCTCCGGCCAAGCTCGATATCGAGGAGCTTCTGGCCACGCGTCTGCTCGTGCAGGGAAATTCCGGTTCCGGCAAGTCGCACCTGCTTCGCCGTCTTCTGGAGCAATCGGCTCCATGGGTGCAGCAGGTGGTGATCGATCCGGAAGGCGATTTCGTCACGCTGTCCGATAAGTACGGTCATGTCGTTGTCGATGGCGAGCGCACCGAGGCGGAACTTGCAGGCATCGCCAACCGCATCCGCAAGAATCGCGTCTCCTGCGTCCTCACCCTCGAAGGTCTCGACCTCGAAGAGCAGATGCGCGCCGCCGCAGCCTTCCTGAACGGTATGTTCGATGCCGATCGTGACTACTGGTATCCGGTTCTGGTCGTGGTGGACGAGGCGCAGATGTTCGCGCCCTCCGTTGGCGGCGATGTTTCCGAAGACGCCAGAAAGATGTCGCTCGGCGCGATGACCAACCTGATGTGCCGTGGCCGCAAGCGCGGACTGGCGGGCGTGATCGCCACGCAGCGGCTGGCGAAGCTTGCCAAGAACGTTGCGGCGGAAGCCTCGAACTTCCTGATGGGGCGCACCTTTCTGGATATCGACATGGCGCGCGCCGCCGATCTTCTCGGCATGGACCGCCGCCAGGCGGAAATGTTCCGCGACCTGAAGCGCGGCAATTTTGTCGCGCTCGGCCCGGCGCTCTCGCGCCGCCCGCTGCCGATCGTCATCGGCGCGGTGGAAACCTCGGCGCGCTCGTCGAGCCCCAAGCTGATGCCGCTGCCGGATGCGCCGCAGGATGTCGAGGATCTGATCTTCACGCCTGATCCGGAGGAGTTTACCCGGCCGATCGTCCGCCGCGCCCCTCCGCAGCCGCGCCCGACCACGGATATCCTGGCGGAGCTCTCGCGCTCCACTCCGGCCGCAGCGTCCTCGACCGCGCAGGAGGCACGCGCTCCGCAGCCGGAGCTTTCGCCGGAAGAGCGGGAGGAGCGCCTGTCGGTCGTGCTCTCGGAAATCCTCGACGATCCGCAATCGGCCTACCGCACGGATTCCGTTCTCTATCAGGATTTCCTCGTGCGCGCCCGCATGCGCCGTCTGCCCGGTCCGCCGCTGTCGCTCTCCGAGTTCCGCCGCCGCGTGGCGGTGGCCCGTTCGGGCGTGGATGCGGAAACGGCGGCCAGCGAGGCTTGGGCGACCGCGCTTTCGCTTTCCTCCGGCGTTTCGGACGATCTCCAGGGCGTGTTCCTGATGATGGCGAAGGCCGCGATCGGCGGCGAGGAATGCCCGTCAGATGCCCGCATCGCCCGCGCCTATGGCACCCACTCCGCGCGTCGCGCGCGTCGTCTTCTCGGTTATTTCGAGGAGCAGGGGCTGATCGTGGTGCACGCGGATTTTTCCGGCAAGCGCATCGTCGCTTTCCCGGATCTGCAAGCCGAGACCGCGCCCGGCAATGCCGATGCGCCGGACGAGGGCGAGGCGAGGGCGGCAGCGGAATAGCTCTCCCGCCTGGTAGCGGACGGGAGAGCCGATTTCATGTCAGGTCGCTTCGTTCTCCTTGCGCGTCGCCCAGAGCGAGCCGAGAATGCCGGCCGCCAGGATGGAGATCGTAACGCCGAGGGAGATAGACGGCGGGATTTTTGCGATACCCAGCATGTCGGCCACGAAGATTTTCGAGCCGACGAAGATCAGCACCGCCGCCAGCGAATATTTCAGATAGGCGAAGCGGTGCATCAGGGCTGCGAGAGCGAAATAGAGCGCGCGCAGGCCGAGTATCGCGAAGATGTTCGAGGTATAGACCAGGAACGGGTCCGTCGTGATCGCGAAGATCGCGGGGATCGAATCGACCGCGAAGACGAGGTCCGCCAGCTCCACCATGATGAGCGCCAGGAAGAGCGGCGTCACGAAGGTCTTGAGTCGGCCGGTCCCATCCTTTTCACGCACGAAGAAACTCTCTCCACGCAAGCCCTGCGTTACCGGCAATCGCCTGCGCAGGAATTTCAGCACCGCGTTGTTGCCGATATCCTCCTCACTATGGTCGGAAGAGATCAGCATCTTGATGCCGGTGAAGAGCAGGAAGGCCGCGAACAGGTAGAGTACCCAGTGGAAGTTTTCCACGATCGCAGCACCGCCCGCGATCATGATGCCGCGAAGCACGATCACGCCGAGGATGCCGTAGAGCAGCACGCGGTGCTGGTACTGCCTGGGAATGGCGAAATAGGAGAAGATCATGGCGATGATGAAGATGTTGTCCATCGCCAGGCTTTTCTCAACGACGAAGCCGGTGAGATATTCGATCGCGGGCTGCTGGCCGGACTGGAACCAGATCCAGCCGCCGAAGGCGAGGCCCATCGCGATATAGAAAGCAGACATCCACATGCTTTCCTTGACGCCGATTTCCTTCGATTCCTTATGAAGGACGCCAAGATCGAGAATGAGAAGTCCGAGGACGAGCGAGAGGAAGAGCGCCCACATCCATGCGGGCGTGCCGAGAAAATCCAAAAATAGGAAGTCCATCAGTCAACCTTATCCGGACGAGGTTGGCTCTAAAGGGGAATCCGACATCACGCATGTCCGGAATACGCCAGAGGGGCCCGGATCCCACCTCGGCTAGATCGTTGTTCCAGGCATCCGCTTCAAGAGCCCGGTTGACATTTTTATGCGGCCGGCCTAAAGACCCCGCCAACGCCGGGTGGAAACGCCCGGTGTTTCATTTGACATGTCCCGTGGTTGTCTCCGATCGCTTTCGTGAGAAACCTGTCAGAGCCTCTCAAATCGAGGTTCAGAGGAGGGCGTGTTTCCTTGATCCGGTTTGGCAACAAGCCGGTGTAACCGTTTGAGAAGGAAATGCGATGAGCAAGCGCGAATCGTCCAAGTATAAAATTGACCGCCGTATGGGCGAAAACATCTGGGGCCGTCCGAAGTCCCCGGTCAACCGCCGCGAATACGGCCCCGGCCAGCACGGCCAGCGCCGCAAGGGCAAGCTCTCCGACTTCGGCGTGCAGCTCCGCGCCAAGCAGAAGCTGAAGGGCTATTACGGCGATATCCGCGAGAAGCAGTTCCGCGCCACCTACGACGAAGCCAACCGCCGCAAGGGCGACACCTCGGAGAACCTGATCGGCCTCCTGGAATCGCGCCTCGACGCGATCGTCTATCGCGCCAAGTTCGTGCCGACCGTTTTCGCATCGCGTCAGTTCATCAACCACGGCCACGTGACCGTGAACGGTGTTCGCGTTAACATCGGTTCCTACCGCTGCAAGCCGGGCGACGTCATCGAAGTCCGCCAGAAGTCCAAGCAGCTCGTTTCGGTTCTGGAAGCCGTCCAGCTCGCCGAGCGTGACGTTCCGGACTATATCGAAGTCGATCACAACAAGATGGTCGCGACCTTTGTTCGCGTTCCCTCGCTCTCCGACGTACCGTACGCGGTCATCATGGAGCCGCACCTGGTTGTCGAATTCTATTCGCGCTAATAGCGATTTAGCGAACAGCAAAAAGAATGGCCCCGAAAGGGGCCATTTTTGTATCTGCCTTGTTCCCTGCAAGCGGTTTGTGAAAAACGCTCAATCCCCTGGCGCCATCGAGGACCAGGAAGGCGGGCTGATGCTTTGCAGAAGCTGCGGTTCCACGCCGTCGATGCGCGCCAAAAGCGCCTTGGCGAGCTCGCGCCCGCCCTGGCGGACGTCCTCGTTGACCGTGTAGATTTCCGGCCGGATCCAGTTCAGGAATTCCGCCGATTGCTTCGATACCATGTCGACATCGACGCCGAGCCTTTTCCCTGCGGCCTCGATACCGGCCACGAGCGCGATCGTGGAAGAACCACTGATGGAAATGATGCCTTCCGGCGGATCGGCGGAGCGCATCATCGCCTCGCCATGGGCGCGTATTTCCTCGAGCGGCATCTCGATATTGACGCGCCCCATCGGCACCTCGGTCGCGCCGAAATCCGCTATCCCGCGCTCGAATCCCGCCCGGCTGTGAAAATAGAAGGAGAGGCGGTTGGGCGGTGGCAGGAAGGCGATCCGCCTTCTTCCCTTTTTCACGAGCCGTTCGACGGCCTGATAGGCGAAAGCCTCGTTGTCGTGGTCGTGATAGGGGTGGACGATGCCCATGTCGGTCCGGCCATGGGTGACGAAGGGCAGGTTCCGCTCCGTCATCAGCCGCACCCGCGCATCGTCAGGTTCGATGCGCGAGATGATGACGCCGTCCGCCGATCCCGTATCGAGGATATAGCGCACCGGCACCATCGGGTCCTTCTGGAAGGAATGCGGCGTGACCACCAGGTGATACTGGGTGCCCACCAGCACCTCGGAAATGCCGCGCACCATCTGGCTGGTGAAGCCCATCAGCTCCTCTTCGAAGCTCAGCACCAGGGCGATGACGTTTGTCTTGCCGGTTCTGAGCCTCACGCCGGCGCGGTTGGGCTGATAGCCGAGCTGGTTGGCGACGAGCCGCACCCGCTCCTTCGTTTCGGCGCCGATATCCGGCGCATCCTTCAGCGCCCGCGAGACGGTGGTGATGCCGAGCCCCGTCATGAAGGCGATTGTCTTCAAGGTCGGGCGTTCGCGAAGCGCGGCCTGCGCTCCCTCCGTCCGTCGTCTTCCACTGTCATCCATATGCTGTCGCCGCCCGATTCAGGCCTTCACTATAGTGCGCTTTTGGCTGCCTGGAAACGTCCGGGCTCCCTCCCAAATCCTTCGATTTACGCAATAAACTGAAACGTTACAGGAAAAATGTCGAGGGGTAATTCGCAGCGTTTCAGAAATGCCGATCCCGGAAGTTGTACAACGCAGCCGCGAGATGTTTTTGTGCGCCTGCGAGGTCGTTGATCCGCCTGCAAAGCGTAAATTCGTTAAATTGAAGGCTGTTTCCCCCGATATTGCATGGGCACGATGTATGTGTCGGGAGAAGGATTGCACATCTTCAGATTGTATTTGTCTCCTTCAAAAGATTTTTCCGGAAAAGACGGTTGCCTGCCGCGAGCGATTGACATAGCTTTTTACGGCAACGTTTCAGTGAGGGAGGACACTCATGAACATCCGTGCCATGGCGGCCACATTGGCCGCGACCGTCGCGCTGCCTTTCGGGCTTGCGAATGCGACTGATCTGGAAGTGACCCATTGGTGGACATCGGGCGGCGAGGCGGCGGCGGTCGGCGAGCTTGCCAAGGCATTCGACGCGACAGGCAATAAATGGATCGACGGCGCGATCGCCGGCTCCGGCAGCACGGCGCGGCCGATCATGATCAGCCGCATCACCGGCGGTGATCCGATGGGCGCCACCCAGTTCAACCACGGCCGCCAGGCCGAGGAACTGGTGCAGGAAGGCCTGATGCGCGATCTCACGGAGGTCGCGGAAAAGGGCAAGTGGAAGGAAGTCATCCGTCCCGCGAGCCTGCTCGATTCCTGCACCATCGACGGCAAGATCTATTGCGCTCCGGTCAATATCCACTCCTGGCAATGGCTGTGGCTTTCCAATGACGCCTTCAAGACGGCGGGCGTGCCGGTTCCGAAGGATTGGAACGAGTTCGTCGCCGCCGCACCCAAGCTCAAGGAGGCCGGCATCCAGCCGCTCGCGCTCGGCGGCCAGCCCTGGCAAGCGAACGGCCTCTTCGATACGCTGATCATCTCGATCGGCGGCAAGGAGATCTACGAGAAGGTCTACCAGGAGAAGGATGCGGAAGTTGCCGCCGGCCCGGAAATGGCGAAGATTTTCCAGGCCGCGAGCCAGGCCCGCGATATGGCCAAGGGCAGCAATGTCCAGGATTGGAACCAGGCGACCAATATGGTCATCACCGGCAAGGCCGGCGGCCAGATCATGGGGGACTGGGCGCAGGGCGAATTCCAGATCGCCGGAAAGACGGCTGGGACGGATTATTCCTGCCTGCCGGGCCTCGGCCTCAACGAATATCTCGCGACCGGCGGCGACGCCTTCTATTTCCCGCTGATCGAGGACGAAGAGAAGTCAAAGGCGCAGGATATCCTGGCCGAGACCATCGTCGATCCCAAGGTGCAGGTCGCCTTCAATCTCAAGAAGGGCTCGCTGCCTGTCCGTGGTGACGTCGATGTCGCCGCCGCGAACGATTGCATGAAGAAGGGCATCGATATCCTCGCCAAGGGCTCCGTGCTGATCAGCACGGATCAGCTTCTGTCGCAGGATACGCAGAAGCAGAAGGAGGACCTGATGTCGGAGTTCTTCGCCAGCACCTCCATAACCCCGGAAGACGCGCAGAAGCGCTTCGTGGATATCATCGCCTCGGCCGATTGATTTCTCCCGGCGCGGGGCGGTCGTCTTCATGGCGGCTGTCCCGCAGCCGGCGGAATATCGGCACGGTTTTGAACCTTGAGGAATCCGGCAGTGGCCGGCTCCCATACCGGTTTATTTTGCTCAAACGGAGGATGGCCAGGCATGGTCAAACAGGCAGCGGCCGGACGGCCGAACCATCTGTTCCGCAATCTCAATTCGAAGATCGCCTCCATTCCGATGATCCTGGTCGCCACCGTGATCTTCCTCGGCGGCACGATCTGGACGGTGTTCTACTCCTTCACCAATTCGCGGCTCCTGCCGCGCCTGTCCTTCGTCGGCATCGAGCAGTATGAGCGCCTTTGGGCCTCGTCCCGTTGGATCATCTCGATCCAGAACCTGGCGATCTACGGCATTCTCTCGCTGATCTTCAGCCTGGTCATCGGTTTCATGCTGGCGGCCCTGATGGATCAGAAGATCCGTTTCGAAAACACCTTCCGCACCATTTTTCTCTATCCTTTCGCGCTTTCCTTCATCGTCACCGGCCTTGTCTGGCAATGGGTGCTCAATCCGGAATTCGGCGTGCAATCCGTGGTGCGTTCGCTTGGCTGGACGAGTTTCAGCTTCGACCCGCTCTACAATCCGCAGATCGTCATCTACGGCATCCTGATCGCTGCGCTCTGGCAGGGAACCGGACTGGTAATGTGCCTCATGCTCGCCGGCTTGCGCGGCATCGACGAGGATATCTGGAAGGCGGCGCGGGTCGACGGCATTCCGATGTGGCGGACCTATCTCTTCGTCGTCATTCCCATGATGCGGCCGGTCTTCGTCACCACGCTGGTCATCATCGCGAGCGGCATCGTCAAGGTTTACGATCTCGTCGTCGCGCAGACGAGCGGCGGCCCCGGCAATGCCTCCGAAGTCCCGGCGAAATACGTCTACGATTACATGTTCCAGGCTCAGAACCTCGGCCAGGGCTTCGCCGCCTCCACGATGATGCTGCTGACCGTCGCCATCATCATCATCCCCTGGGCCTATCTCGAATTCGGAGGACGCAAGCGTGGCTGATATCGGCACCCTCAACCGCACCGCCGCCGGCTTCGATGCCGTCGCAGACAGGGTCGCGTCAGGACCGCGCGGGCGGCGTCCCCGGCGGGCGCTCTCGCCCCGCAACATCATGCTCTACGGCACGCTCTTCGTCGCCGCCCTTTATTACCTGCTGCCGCTTTACGTGATGGTCGTGACCTCGCTCAAAGGCATGCCGGAAATCCGCATGGGCAACATCTTCTCCCCGCCGATGGAGATCACCTTCGAGCCCTGGGTCAAGGCCTGGGCCGAGGCCTGCACGGGCCTCAATTGCGATGGCCTCTCACGCGGCTTCTGGAATTCCGTGCGCATCCTCGTGCCCTCCGTGGTGGTGTCCATCGCGGTCGCTTCGGTCAGCGGCTATTCGCTTGCCAACTGGCGCTTCAAAGGATCGGAACTCTTCTTCTCGATCCTCATCATCGGCGCCTTCATTCCCTATCAGGTGATGATCTATCCGGTCGTCATCGTGCTCAGGGAACTCGGCGTCTACGGCACGCTCACCGGCCTCGTCATCGTCCATACCATCTTCGGCATGCCGATCCTGACGCTGCTCTTCCGCAACTATTTCGCCTCGCTTCCGGTGGAGCTCTTCAAGGCGGCGCGCATCGACGGCGCGGGTTTCTGGTCGATCTATTTCCGGATCATGCTGCCCATGGCGCTGCCGATCTTCGTGGTCGCGATGATCCTGCAGGTCACCGGCATCTGGAACGATTTCCTCTTCGGCGTGGTCTTCACCCGGCCGGACACCTATCCGATGACCGTCCAGCTCAACAACATCGTCAACTCCGTCCAGGGCGTGAAGGAGTACAACGTCAACATGGCCGCGACGCTTCTGACGGGCGCCGTTCCCCTGATCGTCTATTTCGTTTCCGGCCGTCTTTTCGTCCGCGGCATCGCCGCCGGCGCAGTCAAGGGGTAAGCCTGATGAACTCCAATGTTTCAATCACGAATCCCAGCGTCTCCATCAGGGACCTGTCGCTCTCCTTCGGTGCGGTGAGCGTGCTGCAGAACCTCGACCTCGATATCCGCGACGGCGAGTTCCTCGTGCTGCTCGGCTCGTCCGGCTGCGGCAAGTCCACGCTGCTCAATTGCATCGCCGGCCTTCTGGAGCCGACCGACGGACAGATCTTCATCAAGGAGAAGAACGTCACCTGGGAGGAGCCGAAGGATCGCGGCATCGGCATGGTCTTCCAGTCCTATGCGCTCTATCCGCAGATGACGGTGGAGAAGAACCTTTCCTTCGGGCTGCGGGTCGCCAAGGTGCCGAAAGAGGAGATCGACAAGCGGGTCGCGCGCGCCGCTGAAATCCTGCAGATCGGCCCGCTGTTGAAGCGCAAGCCGGCCGAACTTTCCGGCGGCCAGCGCCAGCGCGTTGCGATCGGCCGTGCCCTGGTGCGCGATGTCGATGTCTTCCTGTTCGACGAACCGCTGTCGAACCTCGATGCCAAGCTGCGCTCGGAATTGCGCGTCGAGATCAAGCGGCTGCACCAGTCGCTCAAGAACACCATGATATACGTCACCCACGACCAGATCGAGGCGCTGACGCTGGCCGATCGCATCGCCATCATGAAGAGCGGCGTCATCCAGCAGCTCGACGATCCGATCCATATCTACAATCGGCCGAAAAACCTCTTCGTCGCCGGGTTCATCGGCTCTCCCTCAATGAACTTCCTGCGCGGCGAACTGGCGGAGGAGGGCGGTCGCGTCGTGTTCCGCACCCATGGCGTCAATTTCTCGCTCGACCGCTACGATGCAGCCGAACCCTTGAGGGCAGGGCGCAAGGTCGTGCTCGGCGTGCGCCCGGAACACATCACCGTCGACGGCAAGACGGGCGGCGAAACGCATGAGGCGGTGGTCGATATCGAGGAGCCGATGGGCGCCGACAACCTGCTCTGGCTCAAGCATGCCGGCCATACGCTCTCCGTCCGCATCGGCGGCGCGCGGCGCTATGCGGTCGGCAGCAAGGTGGAGCTGAGCTTCGACATGTCGCTCGCCTCTCTCTTCGATGCTGAGACCGAGGACCGGATTTGATGCTCTTCATGCGTGAAATACCCCCCTCTGGCCTGCCGGCCATCTCCCCCTCAAGGGGGGAGATTACAAGCGGCATGAGCAGCGCGTCACAACTGCCGGCCCGGCATGCGGCGCGTGTGATGGGGAATGGTGAGCGCGCATCTATCCAATCTCCCCCCTTGAGGGGGAGATGGCCGGCAGGCCAGAGGGGGGTAGCGTCCGAAAGAAATAACGGTTCCGGACAGGCTTCATGACAATTCTCGACCTTTCCGGCACATGGGAGCTCGCGTCGGCTGACGGCCAGCATCGCACCGAGATGCCTATCCCCGGCGATGTACACAGCGCGCTGAAAACGGCGGGCGTCATTCCCGATCCCTATGTCGGGCGCAACGAAAACGACGTGCAATGGGTTGCTCATCGGGATTGGGTGATCGAGCGCCGCTTCACGCTCGATGATGCGGATGGCGCCTGGTATCTCGACATTACCGATCTCGATACGGTGGCGACGGTTTTCGTCAACGGTCACTCGGTTCTGGAGGCGGACAATTGCTTCCGCCGCTACCGGCCGGATGTCTCGAAGGCGCTGAAATCCGGCGAGAACGTTATCCGCATTCTCTTCCGCTCCAGCATCGCGGAAGGGGCGGAACGGCAGGCGCGCCAGCCCTTCTACATCCCGTATTCGACGGCCAATTCGCCGATCCCGAACGGCAACATGCTGCGAAAGCCGCAATGCCATTTCGGCTGGGACTGGAATATCGCCATCGCACCGCTCGGCCTCTATCGCGCGATCGCGCTGAAGAGGCTCGAAACGGCGCGGATCGAGCACGTCGTCACCAGTCAGAGACATGTCGGAGGCAGGGCCGAACTGCATGTGGCGGTGACGCTCCATGCCCGCGATCCGGGCATCGTCCCGCTGCATTTCGATCTCGACGGCGAGCGGGTGCGGCTCGACTGCGGCATCGAGGCGGGCGAAACGGTCATCCGCCACGTCTTCGATATCGAAAACCCGGAACTCTGGTGGCCGGCGGGCAGCGGCGAGCAGAGGCTTTACCGACTCTCGGTCGAAATTCCGGGCGAGACGGTCACCCGGCAGATTGGTCTCCGCACCGTCGAGCTTCTGACCGATCCCGACGAGGCGGGCAGCCGCTTCGCCTTCCGCATCAACGGCCGCGAGATATTCTGCCGCGGCGCCAACTGGATTCCGGCCGATGCGCTCTTCTCGCTGACCAGCCGCGAAAAGACCGAAGACCTGCTCCGCTCGGCAGTCGATGCCAACATGAACATGATTCGCGTCTGGGGCGGCGGTTTCTACGAGGCGGATTGGTTCTACGATCTCTGCGACCGGCTCGGCCTCATGATCTGGCAGGATTTCCAGTTTGCCTGCAACCTCTACCCATCGACGCCGGATTTCCTCGAAAACGTCGCGGCGGAAGTGGATTACCAGGCCCGCAGGCTCGTCTCGCATCCCTCGATCGTTGTCTGGTGCGGCGACAACGAACTGGTCGGCGCGCTCAACTGGTTCGAGGAGTCGCGGGCGAACCGCGACCGCTATCTCGTGTCCTACGACCGCCTCAACCGGGTGATCGAACAGGCTCTCGCGAAGGCAGCTCCCGATGCCATCTGGTGGCCGTCGAGCCCCGCTTCCGGCTATCTCGACTATGGCGATGCCTGGCATGCGGATGGCTCCGGCGACATGCATTACTGGTCCGTCTGGCACGAGAACAAGCCGTTCGACAATTACCGCTCGGTCAAGCCCCGCTTCTGCTCGGAATTCGGCTTCCAGTCCTACACCTCGCTGCCGGTGATCGAGACTTATGCGGACCGCAAGGACATGAACATCGCCTCGCCGGTGATGGAGCATCACCAGAAGAATGCCGGCGGCAACGAGCGCATCGCCGGCACCATGTTCCGCAATTTCCGCTTCCCGAGGGATTTTTCCAATTTCGTCTATCTGAGCCAGGTGCAGCAGGGCGTCGCCATCAAGACGGCGGTGGAGTTCTGGCGGTCGCTCAAACCCCATTGCATGGGCACGCTCTATTGGCAGCTCAACGACACATGGCCGGTCGCCTCCTGGTCGAGCCTCGATTACGGCGGAAGCTGGAAGGTGCTGCACTACATGGCGCGGCGCTTCTACCAGCCGGTCGCGGTGGCCGCGATCCCCTCGGAGGACGGCCGGGAAATCCGCCTGTCGCTGGTCAACGATACCCTCGCCGACGTGACGGTCACCATCAACCTTTCCGTCCTCACCCTGTCTGGCGAGCGGCGTCCGCTCAAGAGCGTCGAGGCGGTCTGTTCCCCGGATGCGGCGGTGACGGCTCTGGCGATTGCGGCGGATGAAATTCCGGCCGATTGCATTCTCGCCTGGGGCTTCACTGCCTCGAACGGCATGGGCGGGGAGGGACATTATGTGGCCAGCACCTATAAGGCATTGGATCTCGAACCGCCGGGGCTCGAATTCTCCGTATCACCGACCGGTGACGGAGCCCTCGACCTTCTGGTCCAGGCGAAGGGCCTGGCGCTCTTCGTGATGCTCGAGAGCGCTACGGCCGGCCGCTATTCCGACAACGCCTTCGATCTTGCCGCCGGCGAGAGCCGCCGCATCACGTTTACACCCGTCGCCACACCCGCCGCTCCGGACGGAGCGTCGCCGCAGTTCCGCATCTACGACCTTTATTCCTGCCAGTCGGCAGGTTGAGTTTTCTTTTGCCCGAAGGAGAATGATGATGACGACCCTTGGTTTTCAACTTTACAGCGCCCGCAATTTTCCCCCGCTTTCCGATGTGCTGCCGCTTCTGGCGCGGAACGGCTACAAGCAGGTGGAAGGCTATGGCGGTATCTACGCCACGCTGGACGAAGCTTCGCTGAAATCGCTGAAGGCCGAACTCGACCGCAACGGGCTCACCATGCCGACCGGCCATTTCGGCCTGGACATGCTCGAAAAGGAACCGGCCCAGGCGCTCCTCGTCGCCAAGACGCTCGGCATCGAGGCGATCTATTGCCCCTATCTCTTGCCCGACCAGCGGCCGAGCGGCGCCAAGGGCTGGTTCGATTTCGGCAAGCGGTTGCAGGAAGCCGGCAAGCGTTATCAGGATGCCGGCTACACGTTCGGCTGGCACAATCACGATTTCGAATTCCAGAAACTCGAGGATGGTTCGACGCCGCAGGAGCAGATCCTTGCCGGCGGCCCCGATCTCTCCTGGGAGGCGGATATCGCCTGGATCATCCGCGGCAATGCCGATCCCTTCGCCTGGATCGAGCGCTACGGCAGCCGCATCACGGCGGTGCATGTGAAGGACATCGCGCCCGCCGGCGAGAACAAGGATGAGGACGGCTGGGCCGATCTTGGCCATGGCACCGTGCCGTGGAAGGATCTGATGGGCGCGCTCGCAAGGATGTCGGCCCGGCACTACGTCCTCGAACACGACAACCCGAACGATCTCGATCGGCTCGTCACCCGCTCCATCGCTTCCTTCAAGTCCTATTGATCTCAAGAAATTCCGGAGTCTTCCATGCCAAGGGAACTAGGCGTCGGCATCATCGGATGCGGCAACATTTCCACCACCTATTTCGCGCTCTCGCCGCTCTTCAAGGGGCTCAAGGTGCTCGCCTGCGCCGACCTCAACCGCGAGGCGGCCGAGCTGCGAGCCCAGGAATACGGGGTCAAGGCCCAGACGATCGACGAGCTTCTCGCCAATGACGAGATCGATCTGATCGTCAACCTGACGATACCGGCGGCCCATTTCTCCGTCTCCAGGGCGATCCTGGAGGCCGGAAAGCATGTCTATTCGGAAAAGCCGCTCACCGTCACGCTCGAAGAGGGCAAGGCGCTGCAGAAGCTCGCGAAGGAAAAGGGGCTGTCCGTCGGCTGCGCGCCGGATACCTTCCTCGGCGGCGCGCACCAGCTCGCCCGCAACTATATCGATCAGGGCGGCGTCGGGCGCATCACCTCCGGCACCTGCCATGTGATGAGCCCCGGCATGGAGATGTGGCACCCCAATCCCGGCTTCTTCTTCCTCGAAGGCGGCGGGCCGATCCTCGATCTCGGGCCGTATTACATCGCCAATCTCGTCAACCTGATCGGCCCGGTGAAGCGGGTGGGGGCGCTCACCTCCATGGCGCGCAAGACCCGCACCATCACCAGCGAGCCCTTGAAGGGCCAGGAGATACCGGTCGAGACCCCGACCGATATCCATGCTCTCCTGGAATTTGCAAACGGCGCCACCGTCACGCTCTCCGCGAGCTGGGATGTCTGGTCGCATCGCCATGCCAATATGGAGCTCTACGGCACCGACGGCTCGCTCTTCGTGCCGGACCCGAACTTCTTCGGCGGCGTGGTGGAAGCGAGCGGCCGCAACAAGGATATCCAGCCGCTGGAGCCTTGGGATCATCCCTTCGGCAAGTTCAACCAGGAAAGCCCGCAGGGGCCGCGCGCCAACTACCGCACGGCCGGCCTTGCCGACATGGCGGTGGCGATCATCGAGGGCCGCGATGCCCGCTGCTCGCTCGATCGGGCCCTGCACGGCGTCGATGTCATGACCTCGATCTTGAAATCGGGCGAGGAGCATCGCTTCATCGAGCTTTCGACCACCTGCACCCAGCCCGCCGCCCTCGGCATCGAGGAAGCGCTTGCGCTCTTGAAGTAAACGGTCGAGGCGATATTGTCCCCGCGCGGGCTCCTCGCCCGCGCGTTTTTCATTGAAGGGAGAGGTCCATGAGCTGGCAACCGGCGGCAAACCGCTATGAGACGATGAAGTATAACCGCTGCGGCCGCTCCGGCCTCAAGCTGCCGGCGATCTCGCTCGGGCTCTGGCACAATTTCGGCGGCGATACGCCCCACGAGCGCAAGCAGGCGATCGTCCGGAAAGCCTTCGATCTCGGGATCACCCATTTCGATCTCGCCAACAATTACGGCCCCCCGCCCGGCAGCGCCGAAATCGCCTTCGGCGAAATCCTGCGCAACGATTTCGCCGGCTACCGGGATGAGCTCATCATCTCCTCCAAGGCGGGCTACAACATGTGGCCGGGTCCCTATGGCGAGTGGGGCAGCCGCAAATATGTGATCTCCTCCTGCGATCAGAGCCTGAAGCGGCTCGGCCTCGATTACGTCGATATCTTCTATTCGCACCGCTTCGATTCCGATACGCCGCTGGAGGAGACCTGCGGCGCGCTGGATCACATCGTGCGCTCGGGCAAGGCGCTCTATATCGGCATCTCCTCCTACAATTCGAAGCGCACGCGGGAGGCTGCCGCGATCCTCAAGGAGCTCGGCACGCCGATCCTCATCCACCAGCCGAGCTATTCGATGATCAACCGCTGGGTCGAGGAGGACGGGCTTCTCGATGCGCTCGACGATCTCGGCATCGGCTCGATCGTCTTCTCGCCGCTGGCGCAGGGCATGCTGACTTCGAAATATCTCTCCGGCGTTCCGGAAGATAGCCGCGCCGCGCAGGGCAAGTCGCTGCGCTCCGAGTTCCTGAACGAGAAGAATGTCGAAAACCTCCGCGCCTTGAACGCGATTGCCGAAAGCCGCGGCCAGACGCTGGCGCAGATGGCGATCGCCTGGGTCCTGCGCGGCGGCCGCGTCACGACCGCGCTGATCGGCGCCAGCCGGCCCGAACAGGTGGAGGATTGCGTCAAGGCTCTGGAGAGGTCCGATTTCACGACCGAGGAGCTTGCGAAGATCGACGTCCACGCCAAGGAGGCCGATATCAATCTCTGGGCCGCTTCCGCCGAGCGCAAGGGGCCTGAACGCAAGCATTGAAGCTCAAAATTTAGGGGCCGCTCATCCCCCTGCCGGGACCTTCTCCCCGTTCACGGGGAGAAGGAGGCTGGAGCACTGACGGTGCCACGAATCCCTTCTCCCCGTCAGGACGGGGAGAAGGTGGCGGCAGCCGGATGAGGGGCTTGATCCACATCGGTTCGACTATGCGAGCCACACGAAAAACCCGCTGAAACGGATTAATTTCATTACGAAAATGTAATCGAACCGTTCAGTTCCGGTTCACCAATTCGACCATAGTTTCGGGGCGTGTTCAAAAGAGGAATCGCCCCATGAAAAAGCTCTTCGCCGTATTGCTCACCGCCACCGTTCTGGCCGCTCCGCTGGCCGAGGCCCAGGCACAGGAACGTTACCGCGACCACGGTCGTGACCGCGATCGCGGCCGGCATGTCGAACGCTCGGTTACCATCGAGAAGAAGGTCGTCAGGAAGCATCGCTGGAGCAAGGGTCACCGCATGACGGCCGCCGAGCGCCGCCGCATGGCCGAAATCCGCGATTATCGCCGCTATCGCCTGTCGGCGCCTCCGCGCGGCTATCGCTGGGTCAGGGCCGATAACGACTTCCTGCTTGTCGGCATCACGTCGGGCGTCATCGCCAGCATTATCGCTGGCCGGTAATGGGATTGGCCTGCGGGCGGAGAGGGCTTTGCCC
>NZ_JBHFJG010000007.1:122569-130116 GCF_057559155.1 Rhizobium moroccans
GGCTTTGCCCCGCCCGCAGGCCAAGCAAGCCACCGCTCTGCGTTGCGGCGGGCATGCCTCTGAAAATCTGATTACGCCGCCTGTCGGTTCCAGGAAGCGAAGGGATCGGGCAGATCCCGCCAGCGGTCCGGCTGGAATTTGTCGGCCCCAATCAGACAGGCATCGAGCTCGGCCCGGATCGCGGCCTCGCTCATCGGGTCCGCTCCGATGAAGACGATCTCCTGCCGCCGATCGCCCCAGACGGGGTCGAGATAGCGCGCCAGCCCTTCGCGGAACTCCTCGTCCTGCGGCCATCTTTCCTTCGGAACCGCGTCCCACCAGATGCCGAGCTTCTGGGTCCGTACCAGCGCGCCAGCCTGGCTGATCTCGCCTACATGATAGGGCCGCGTCGCCAGCCAGAAGAAACCCTTGGCGCGGATGACGCCTGGCCACGACCGCTGCACGAAATCGTGGAACTTCGCCGGATCGAACGGCCGCCGGGCGCGGTAGACGAAGGAGCGGATTCCGTATTCCTCTGTTTCCGGCACATGATCCTTGAAGCCGTGCAACTCCTTGAACCAGAGTGGGTGGGTCTCCGCCTTGGCGAAATCGAAAAGGCCGGTTCCGAGAAGGACTCTCGGCGCGACCTTGCCGAAATCGGTTTCGACAATGCTCGCATCCGGATTGAGGCCGGCGACGATCTTGCGGGCGGCATCCAGCTCGTCGGGGGAGGCGGCCGATACCTTGTTGAGCACGACGACATCGGCGAATTCGATCTGCTCGACCAGAAGATCTACCAGGGTGCGGTTGTCGCCGTCGCCTGCGGTTTCGCCGCGATCCGCCAGGAAATCCGCCGAGCCGTAATCCTTCAGCAGATTGGCGGTATCGACGACCGTCACCATCGTGTCGAGGCGCGCCACATCGGAAAGGCTCTCGCCGTTTTCATCGCGGAATTCGAAAGTCGCGGCGACGGGCAGGGGCTCGGCGATCCCGGTGGATTCGATCAGCAGGTAATCGAAACGCTTCTGCTCCGCCAATTGACGGACTTCCTTCAACAGATCGCCGCGCAGCGTGCAGCAGATGCAGCCATTGGTCATCTCCACGAGCTGTTCTTCAGTGCGGGAGAGATCGGCGCCGCCGTCGCGCACCAGCGCCGCGTCGATATTCACCTCGCTCATGTCGTTGACGATGACGGCGACGCGAAGACCGTCGCGGTTGCCGAGGATGTGGTTGAGCAGCGTCGTCTTGCCGGCTCCCAGGAAGCCGGAGAGAACGGTGACCGGTAGCTTCTCGAGCATTTCATGCCTTTCGTATTGTTATAACGTAACATTCAAGGTGATTGAAAAAGGCGGAAATATCCGCCTTTCCCGGTTCGTCTCTTAGGAGCCCTGCGAAAGGCAGGTTTTCATCGAGGTGGCGATACCGCGCATCATATCGAAATAGAGGTCCGGACCAGCGGTGAGCGTTGCCGCTTCCGGATCGAGCGTGCCGGATTTGGCGGGCGTTCCCTCCGTCACTACCGCGACCAGCTTCGGCTCGAATTGCGGTTCGGCGAAGACGCAGGTGGCGCCGAGTTCCGTCACCTTCTTGTGGATCTGGCTGATGCGGTCGGCGCCCGGCATCGTTTCCGGGCTCACCGTGATCGAACCGGCCACCTTCACGCCGTAGCGGTGTTCGAAATACTGATAGGCGTCGTGGAAGACGACGAAGGGCTTGTCCTTGATCGGTTCGACAGTCGCCTTCAGTTCCGTGTCCAGCGTGTCGATCTTCTGCATCAGGGCTGCCGCATTGGCCTGATAGGTAGCGGCATTTTCCGGATCGGCGGAGACGAGCGTCTTTTCGATCTCGGCGGCGATCGCCTTGGCGTTCATCGGGTCCAGCCAGAGATGGGTATCGAAGGCGCCGTGGTCGTGCCCTTCATGCCCATGTCCTTCATGCCCTTCGCCTTCGGCATGTTCATGCTCGTGCTCGCCGTGCTCATGTCCGTGCCCGTCGCCATGGTCATGCGCCTCGAAAGCCCCGCCTTCGCGGAAGGGAAGCTTTTCCAGGCCAGGCGCGTCCTCCAGTTCCACCACCGTTGCCTTGCTGCCCAGGGCTTCCAGCGGCTTTTCGAGGAAGGCTTCCATGCCGGGGCCGATCCAGAAGATCACCTCCGCCTTCTCCAGTTGCTGCGCGTTGGAGGGCTTCAAGGTGAAGGTATGCGGCGAAGCTGCTCCATCGACGATCAGCTTCGGCTCGCCCACGCCTTGCATGATCGAAGCTACCAGCGAATGGATCGGCTTGATCGAAACGACCACATCCGGTGCGGCGATCGCGGCATTTGCGGCGAGAAACGCGGCCGAGGAGAGGAGCAGGAGGGAGGCGTTTTTCATGGCAGGTCTTCCTTGCATGTGGAATGTAATGTTATTACATCAATTGCGTTATGCTATAACGTGTGTCATAGCCGGTGGCAACTGGACCCAAAGAAAAAAGCACCAGGAAAAAACATGCTGATGAGGAACAGAGCCGAAGCTCACCAGGGCGAAGACAGGCTTGTATCGCTCGACAATGCCGGCATTCGCCGGGATGGCCGGTGGCTTGTCCGCGGAGTCGAGTTTTCGATCCGCAGGGGCGAAGTGGTAACGCTCATCGGCCCGAACGGCGCCGGCAAGTCCACCACCGCCAAGCTTGCGATCGGCGTTCTGCGTGCCGATGAGGGATCGGTCTCCCGGATGCCGGGGCTGACCATCGGTTATGTTCCGCAGAAGCTCTCGATCGATTGGACCATGCCGCTCACCGTCCGCCGGCTGATGCGGCTGACCGCGCCGCTGCCGGAGAACGAGCTTGTCGCAGCATTGACCGCCACCGGCATTCCGCATCTTGCCGAGGCCGAGGTGCGGCATCTTTCCGGCGGCGAATTTCAGCGGGCGCTGCTGGCGCGGGCGATTGCCCGCAAGCCGGATCTGCTGGTCCTGGACGAACCGGTTCAGGGCGTGGATTTCGCCGGCGAAAGCGCGCTCTACGATCTCATCCGTTTCATACGCCAATCGACCGGCTGCGGCATTCTGATGATCTCCCATGATCTCCACATGGTCATGGCCGGCACCGACACGGTGATCTGCCTCAACGGTCATGTCTGCTGCCGCGGCACGCCGGAAGCCGTGAGCCAGAGCAGCGATTACCTGAAGCTGTTCGGCAATACGCGCTCGCTCGCCGTCTACAGCCATCATCACGACCATACCCATCTTCCGGATGGCCGTGTGCTGCACGAGGATGGCTCGATCACCGATCATTGCCATCCCGAAGACGGCCATCACGCGCATGGCGATCACTCCCACGAACACCACCATGAGCACCACCATCATGCGCATGCGAAAGAGGGAGAGCGCCGTGCTTGACGATTTCTTCACCCGCGCGCTGGTTGCCGGCATCGGCGTCGCCTTGACCGCCGGGCCGCTCGGTTGTTTCGTGGTCTGGCGCCGCATGGCCTATTTCGGCGATACCATTGCCCATTCGGCGCTGCTCGGCGTCGCGCTTTCCCTCTTGCTGAACATAAACCTGCTGGTCACCGTATTTGCGGTGGCGCTGGTGGTCTCGCTCCTGCTCCTGCTCTTGCAGCGGCGGCAGACGCTTTCCGCCGACGCGCTGCTCGGCATACTCTCCCACTCGGCGCTCGCGATCGGCCTCGTGATGGTCGCCTTCATGAGTTGGGTGCGCATCGATCTCATCGCCTTCCTGTTCGGCGATATCCTGGCGGTCACGAGATCCGACATCGCCCTTATCTGGGGCGGCGGGCTTTTCGTGCTTGCCGCGATCGCCTTTCTCTGGCGGCCGCTCGTCGCCTCCACGGTCAGCGAGGAAGTGGCCGAGGCCGAAGGCCTCAGCCCGGAACGCACGCGGCTTCTCTTCATGCTCCTGATGGCGCTGACCATCGCGATCGCCATGAAGATCGTCGGCATTATGCTGATCACCTCGCTGCTCATCATTCCCGCCGCGACCGCGCGGCGCTTTTCCACCGGGCCGGAGGCCATGGCCGTTCTCGCATCCCTGATCGGTGCGCTTGCGGTGGTCGGCGGTCTTTTCGGATCGCTCCACTACGATACGCCTTCCGGCCCATCCATCGTGGTTGCGGCTCTGATCCTCTTTATTCTGAGCCTGTTCTGGATGGCGGGGAAAAGCGGGACGGAACCGGCCGGCAACAAGGGAGTGCGCTCATGATCGCACCGGCATTGACCAAGAACCAGTCGCTCGTCTTCGACGTGCTCAACCGCTCCGATGCGCCGATGAGCGCCTACACGATCCTCGACCGGCTTCGGGACCAGGGTTTCCGCGCCCCCCTGCAGGTCTACCGGGCCCTCGACAAGCTGCTGGAATTCGGCCTCATCCATAGGCTCGAAAGCCTGAACGCCTTCGTTGCCTGCTCGCATGCGCAGAGCGATTGCTGCAGCAAGGGTCATGGCACGGTTGCCTTCGCCATCTGCGAAAGCTGCGGCCATGTTTCCGAATTTCACGACCACGCGGTCGATCATCGCCTCGGCGATTGGGCGAAGCAAAAGGGCTTCAAGCCCGCCAAGACGACGATCGAGATCCGCGGCCTCTGCAGCGCCTGCGCGGCCTAGATCTCGCGCAGGTCCTTGGCGTAGCGCTGCCAGTTCGCGACATAATGATCCGCCGATTGCCGCAGCCTCGCGACCGCTTCCTCGTCCAGCGTCCGGATGACCCGCGCCGGTGAGCCGACGATCAGCGAATTGTCAGGAAATTCCTTGCCCTCGGTGATGAGCGCATTGGCGCCGATCAGGCAATTACGGCCGATCTTCGCGCCGTTCAGGATCGTCGCGCCCATGCCGACCAGCGAATTGTCGCCGATCGTGCAGCCATGAATGATCGCGTGATGACCGATGGTGCAGCCTTCGCCGATGGAGACCGGCAGGCCGACATCGTTGTGGATCATCACGCCGTCCTGGATATTGCTGCGCGCTCCGATGGCGATCGGCTCGTTGTCACCTCGCAGCACCGCGCTGAACCAGATGCCGACATCCTCGCCGAGCTCCACCTTGCCGATGAGCGTGGCATTGGGGGCGATCCAGTAGCGGCCGGCTTCCGGCAGTTTCGGCTGGTAATCCCCGAGCGCGTAAAGCGGCATGTCTTCTCCTCCCGAATTCCGTGGCTCAGACGACCGTCAGCGTCAGTTCGCCGACGCCGTCCACGCCGCAGGCGACCGTATCGCCGCGCTTGACCGGACCGACACCGGCGGGCGTGCCGGTCATGATGACGTCGCCGGGCGCGAGGGTGAAGAGCTTGGAGAGTTCGGCGATGATTTCCGGCAGCTTCCAGATCATCTGGGCGAGATCGCCGGACTGCCGGCGCTCGCCGTTGACGTCCAGCCAGACGGCGCCTTGCTGCGGATGGCCGATCTTCGACGCCGGGACGAGGGCGGAGACGGGCGCGGATTTTTCGAAGGCCTTGGCAACCTCCCACGGCCTTCCCATCTTCTTGGCCTCGGCCTGCCGGTCGCGGCGGGTGAAATCCACGCCGACGCCATAGCCGTAGACCTTCGACAGCGCCTCGGCGGCCGGGATATCCGCGCCGCCTTCGGCAAGCGCCATCACCAGTTCGACCTCGTAATGCACGTCGGAGGAGAGCGGCGGGTAGGGGAATTCGGTGCCGGCATAGAGATTGTCCGGGTTCTTCTGGAAGAAGAAGGGCGGCTCGCGCGACGGATCATGCCCCATCTCGATTGCGTGGTCGGCATAATTGCGGCCGACGCAATAGACCCGGCGCACCGGAAACCGTTCCGTCACGCCTTCGACCGGAAGCAGCACGGGTTCGAGGGCGGGGATCACGGTCGCGAGCATGGGAAACTCCTGAACAAGGAAAGGGCGGAAAACGACGGCGCCCTTTGTCCCCCAAATCGCGCGCCGATCCTAGCACTTTTTGAGGGGGGCGGGGACGAACTGGCGAAGAATTTTTGTTTGCTGTATGAGAGCCGCCGAGAAAGGGTTTTCGATGTACGCAGAGGCACTGGCAACCGGCGGCAAGATTTTCGCCGTGGCCCCGATGATCGACTGGACGGACAGGCACTGCAGGTTTCTTCACCGGCAGCTGACGAAGCGTGCGCTGCTCTATACCGAGATGATCGTGGCGGATGCGATCATCCACGGCCCGCGCGACCGGCTCCTGTCCTTCTCGCCGGAGGAGCATCCGGTGGCCCTCCAGCTCGGCGGATCGGACCCGGCAAAGCTCGCCGAGGCGGTGCGGATCGCCGGCGACTACGGCTATGACGAGATCAACCTCAATGTCGGCTGCCCCTCCGACCGGGTGCAGAGCGGCACATTCGGCGCCTGCCTGATGCGCGAGCCGCAACTGGTGGCCGATTGCGTGACGGCGATGCGGCGGGTCGCGAGCGTGCCGGTGACGGTGAAATGCCGCATCGGCGTCGACGACCAGGAGCCGGAAACGGTGCTGCCGGATTTCCTCGCCCGGATGATCGCCGCCGGCGCCGACGCGGTCTGGGTGCATGCCCGCAAGGCCTGGCTGCAGGGGCTTTCGCCGAAGGAGAACCGCGAAATCCCGCCGCTCGACTACGACCTCGTCCACCGCATGAAGCGCGAGAACCCATCCGTCTTCCTCGGCATCAACGGCGGCATCGCCGATCTGGACCAGGCGGCCGCACACCTCGCCCATATGGACGGGGTGATGCTCGGCCGCGCCGCCTACCAGAATGCCGGACTGCTGGCGGGCGTGGACGACATGATGAATGGTAGCGGGAGAGCGACTCGAACCCCCGACGACATCGACTGGCTGGCGCTCCGCGACACGATGATGGCCTATGCGGAAGGCGTGATGGCGTCCGGCGGGCGGCTGAACCACGTGACGCGCCACATGGTGGGCCTGTTCCAGGGCTTTGCCGGCGTGCGCCGCTTCCGTCAGATCCTTTCCGCCGAGGCGACCAGGCCGGGAGCGGGGCCGGAGGTGATCGAAGCCGCCTTCGCCGCGGTGGACCTCGGCTCCGACCCGAAGGCTGTTGAGACGAAGCTCGCGGGGTGAGGAGCGGTCCGCGCAGCGGAGCAATCGATCCAGTGAATCGATTGCAGCGACGAACGCCCGGAGCGAAAGCGAGGGGCCGGTCGCTGCCTTATCAAGGATGGCCCGTCTCCCGCCTCCGCCGCCATTCCTCGAAACTCGGGCGGTACTCCGCCGGCAGTTCTGCGCGGACGAGCTCGATCGCCGCATCCTGCAGGGCGCGGCGTTCCGGATCGGGCGGGGCGAAATCCGGCAGCTGCGAGGCGCGGACCTGGCGCAGCACGGCAATCGCCTCCGCGTAGATTGCATCGAAGGCGGCGCGCTGCGGGCCGGTGAGGTTGCGCAGGCAGCAGGGCTCGCCGCTCTTCCTGAAATGCCAGTAGCATGCGTTTTTCCGGTGGCACTGGCGGCGCCGGCAGACCGCATGCGGCAGGGCGAGCATCTCGGCGCAGCGCGACATCAGGCGGGTATTGACGGGGAGGGGTGTTGGTTCTGGCATGGGGGGCTCCGGGTTCACCCTCCCCTTGAGGGGGAGGGTCGGAGCAAAGCTCCGGGGTGGGGTGACA
>NZ_JBHFJG010000007.1:130143-133221 GCF_057559155.1 Rhizobium moroccans
CACCCCCACCCGCGCGCCCCGCGCGACCTCCCCCCTCAAGGGGGAGGTGGGAAAGTGCCGCACCGGCATACGCCATCGCTCACGCGCGATCTCTCGCCGTGGTGTGAACTCTCCTCGGGTGATCCTCGGGCTTAACCCGAAGACGAGGTTCGGACGGGGCGCTGAAAGCTGCCTCGTAAGTTTTAGTTTAGGTGACACCTCTCAGCGCCCCGTTCGGCGGTTTATGCCCGCGACTTCGATCTCTCTGCCGTGGCCGCGCAAGGGAAATTAAGGCGAGGGATTTGCCGTTTCCGGACGGACCACCCGCGCCACCCATTCACTGCCGCCACCATGTGTGCCGCACAGGCACGCCCGGCGCGCTCTTTCGGGCATCAGAAGCAAGAAGATCGGTCCGAAATCCCCTCGCTTCCCCCGTGTCGCCGGAGGGAGACCATTTTCCGCGAACCCGGATCATGAGGTTTTGCGTCCCACCCTCATGACCCGCGCCGGTTCCGCCTCGCCGGGACGCCTCCCGGTGTATCCGTGACGGAACGGGGCAATTGTAGGCACGGGTTCGGTGAGCGGGGATGAAAGAGGATGAAATTTCCCGCAAGTGCCTGATTGGAAAGGCGAGACCGCGCGGGATCGTCCCCGCTTTGGGCAGGGCGGGCGGAAGGCTGGTCGAATGTGAAGGGCTGGGCGTTGAGGGCCGAAAGCCGGTTCTGGGCGCTGGAACGGCTAGAGCGCGTCGCAATCCTCAAGATCCGTCCCGCGCTTCAAGCCTCTGTTTTATGCATGTCGTTATCGCAAAACCGCGGCATGCCTTTGCGCGACATGCATCAGCGCAGCGCGACGCTCAGCTTCTGCTGGACGAGTTCGGCGCTGCCGCGGACATAGAGGGCATGCGGCTTGCCGCCCGTGCTGGTAATGGCCATGGCGACGATCGAGACGCCCTCCTCGAAGGGCGTGACATAGAGCACCTGCGCGGGATTGATGAAGACATCCTGATTGTGAGTGTTCTTGAAGCCGATCAGCGCCATCCGTCTCTCCTTTCGCGATGCGTGGCGGAGATATAGCGGAGGGTGGGTTGATGGAGAGTTAGCGGGGGTGGGGAGTCAGATTGTACTGCGCCTCTGTGTAGGTGTATTCCGCAGGAGGGAGGCGCGTGAAACTCTTGACGATGGGTGTGGGTTAAGACAACTTGCTCCAATAACGGGTAAGGGAATCATGAGCAATATTGAAGAAAGCCTGCGCGCGATTGCTGAACGCGTGAAATCACATTCCAGTACGATGGCAACGGAGGAGGCTGTCAAAACCGCGGTTGTTCTCCCATTTCTACGGGCGTTGGGATATGATGTTTTTGATCCCACCGAAGTGGTTCCTGAATTTACGGCGGATGCGGTTGGGAAAAAAGGAGAAAAGGTAGATTACGCAATTAATATTCAAAATGAAATTCGTATTTTAATAGAGTGCAAACCTATTTCGGTCGCGCTTGATAAGAAGCATCTAGATCAACTTTATAGATACTTCAGCGTTACCTCTGCTAAGTTTGCGATATTGACGAACGGCCGAACTTTTAATTTCTACACCGATCTTGAGGCGCCCAACAAACTCGATACGAGGCCTTTCTTCGTTTTCGATGTTACCGATTTTAATTCGGGTATTCTTTCCGAGCTTAAAAAGTTCGAAAAGGGATCGTTTGACGTAACGGCAATTTTGGCCACCGCCGAACGTCTAAAATATACCTCCGGAGTAAAGCAGATCATTGCCAAACTTATTGAGGAGCCATCCGAGGAGTTCGTAAGGATGGTATCGTCCGGTGTCTATGAGGGAAGAATGACTTCTCAGGCGCGGGAGATGTTTACCGGTGTAGTGCGAACTGCATTCCGCGAAGTTGTCATGGATACGGTTAAAAGCCGCCTTTCCAGTGCGCTGGCCGATACAGAGCAGGTTATCGAGCAAATCGACGAACCTGTTGAAGAGGAGCCGGAGGTTGTCACCTCGGAAGAGGAGCGTGAAGGATACATGATCGTGAAAGCGATCGTTCGCGATACCATTAGTCCAAAACGGGTGGTGATGAGAGATCAGAAATCGTATTGCGGAATTCTAATCGATAATAACAATCGCAAGCCGTTAGCTCGTCTTTGGTTCAACAGATCGGTGAAATACATTGGACTGTTCGACGGCGAGACTGAAGAGCGATTGATCGTCGACAGTCTTGACCAAATTTACGAGTATAGCGACCGACTTCGTTTGACGGCGAAGAAGTACGCCGAATAATATATCGTTAGGTCTTATCTACCCCCCCTCATCCGGTCCTTCGGACCACCTTCTTCCCGACGGGAGAAGGAGAGGTGCCGCGCCGCCGCCGCTCCTCCTCTCCCTCTCGGGGAGGGTCGCCAAGCGAAGCGGAGGCGGGGTGAGGGGGTAACCTGCGGCTTGTGAAGAGGGGGCTTGTGACTACCGCCCCGGTCTTCCCGTCTTGCCCTTCGTCCGCCCCTTGCGCTTCTCGCCGGCGTCTTCGTAGGACCCCGCGCCGATCTTGCCGCGGGCGATGAACGAGGCGGGAATCGTCAGTAGATCCTCGGGTCAAGCCCGAGGATGACGCCGCCGTCATCGGGTGGCCTCCAAGAGGAGAGAGGCCCCTTGTCCCCCAGTCAAGGGCGCTACTACTACCGCCCCGGCCGTCCTGTCTTGCCCTTCGTCCGGCCCTTGCGCTTCTGCTCGCCGGGGTCTTCGTAGGAGCCCGCGCCGATCTTGCCGCGGGCGATGGGGCGAGGGTCGTCGCTGGGTTCTCGGGTCAGGTCCGAGGAGGAGTCGCTGGACTCCTCCCCAACCCTCCCTACAGGGGGGAGGGAGCCCGTCGTGCCAACCGGCTTCGGCGGTATTTTGCCGGTGACCGGCTTTTCCGTGCGGCCGACGGTCATTTCGTCCAGCGTGTTCTTGCGGAAGAGTGATCCCCGGGTCGAGCCCGAGGACGGGCGGGCGGGTTCGGCGATGTCGCGGCCCATGTCGTCCAAAGAGGGTTTGGCGAAGAGGGAGCCGCGGGCTCCCAAACCCTCCCCCTTGTGGGGAGGGTGGCCCGAAGGGCCGGGAGGG
>NZ_JBHFJG010000007.1:133241-146090 GCF_057559155.1 Rhizobium moroccans
GGGCGGGGCCTCGATCGTGGCTTTCCCCTCCCCAACCCTCCCCACAAGGGGGAGGGAGTTGGCTGAGCCCGCGGCACCCTTGCTCTTCTTGTTGCTGCCCTCGACAGCGCGCGCCTCCTCATTTTTTCGGCTCCCCCTCGTGCCTTCGGCACTCGCCGCCTCTTGCTTGGCAATCGGGTCGTCCATGACCGCCAGTTCGGCGGCCTTGAGGCGCTTGATCTCGTCGCGCAGGCGGGCGGCCTTTTCGAAATCGAGATCGGCGGCGGCGTCGCGCATGGATTTTTCCAGCGCGTTGAGATGGGTCTGCAGGTTGTTGCCGACCAGGTGGCCGCCATCGGCAAAGCCCTTGCCCGAGACGCCGGAAATGTCGGCGCGGACATGGTCGCGCTCGTAGACGCTGTCGAGGATGTCGGAAATGCGGGCCTTTACCGATTCCGGCGTGATGCCGTTGGCGATGTTGTATTCCATCTGCTTCTCGCGGCGGCGCGCGGTCTCGTCCATGGCGCGCTGCATCGAGCCGGTGATGTTGTCGGCATAGAGAATGACCTTGCCGTCGACGTTACGCGCTGCGCGGCCGATCGTCTGGATGAGCGAGGTTTCGGAGCGGAGGAAACCTTCCTTGTCGGCATCGAGGATGGCGACGAAGCCGCATTCGGGAATGTCGAGGCCCTCGCGCAGGAGGTTGATGCCGACGAGGCAATCGAAGGCGCCGAGGCGGAGGTCGCGGATGATCTCGATGCGCTCCAGCGTGTCGATGTCCGAGTGCATGTAGCGGACGCGAATGCCCTGTTCGTGCAGGTATTCGGTGAGGTCTTCCGCCATGCGCTTGGTGAGCACGGTGCAGAGCGTGCGATAACCCTTGGCGGCGGTCTCGCGGATCTCGCCGAGCACGTCGTCCACCTGGGAGCGGGCGGAGCGGACCTCGACGGGCGGGTCGATGAGGCCGGTCGGGCGGATCACCTGTTCGGCGAAGACGCCGCCAGCCTGTTCCATCTCCCAATTGCCGGGGGTGGCCGAAACGGCGATGGTGAGCGGCCGCATGGCATCCCATTCCTCGAAGCGCAGCGGGCGGTTGTCCATGCAGGAGGGCAGGCGGAAACCGTATTCGGCAAGCGTCGCTTTTCTGCGAAAATCGCCCCGGTACATGCCGCCGATCTGGCTGACGGAGACGTGGCTTTCGTCGATGAACAGCAGGGCGTTGTCGGGGATGTATTCGAACAGGGTGGGCGGCGGTTCGCCGGGATTGCGGCCGGTGAGATAGCGCGAATAGTTCTCGATGCCGGCACAGGAGCCGGTCGCCTCGAGCATTTCGATATCGTAGCGGGTGCGCTGTTCGAGCCGCTGCGCTTCCAGGAGGCGGCCGCCCTTTTCCAGTTCGGCGAGCCGGTGCTTGAGCTCTTCCTTGATCGATTTGATGGCGCCGTTGAGGGTGGGGCGCGGCGTCACGTAGTGCGAGTTGGCGTAGATCTTGACCGATTTCAG
Organism: Rhizobium moroccans; assembly: GCF_057559155.1. Classification (NCBI taxonomy): domain Bacteria; kingdom Pseudomonadati; phylum Pseudomonadota; class Alphaproteobacteria; order Hyphomicrobiales; family Rhizobiaceae; genus Rhizobium; species Rhizobium moroccans. The sequence continues at coordinate 134,724 of NZ_JBHFJG010000007.1, forward strand.
GTCGCCGGTCTTCTGGCCGGTCAGCGGGTCGAACTCGGTGATCGCGTCGATCTCGTCGCCGAACATGGAAATGCGCCAGGCCGCGTCTTCCAGGTGGGCCGGGAAGATTTCGATCGTATCGCCGCGGACTCGGAACGAGCCGCGGGTGAAATCCATGTCGCGGCGCTTGTATTGCTGGGCCACGAGATCGGCCAGCAGCTGGCGCTGGTCCAGCCGGTCGCCGACCGACATCTGGAAGGTCATGGCCGTATAGGTCTCGACCGAGCCGATACCGTAGATGCAGGAGACCGAGGCGACGATGATGCAGTCGTCGCGCTCCAGCAGCGAGCGGGTGGCGGAATGGCGCATCCGGTCGATCTGCTCGTTGATCGACGATTCCTTCTCGATGAAGGTATCGGAGCGCGGCACATAGGCTTCCGGCTGGTAATAGTCGTAATAGGAAACGAAATATTCCACCGCATTGTCGGGGAAGAAGTTCTTGAACTCCGAATAGAGCTGGGCGGCGAGCGTCTTGTTGGGCGCGAGGATGACCGCCGGGCGCTGGGTCGCCTCGATCACCTTGGCCATGGTGAAGGTCTTGCCCGAGCCGGTGACGCCGAGCAGGACCTGGCTACGTTCGTTGTTGTTGATGCCCTCGACGAGGTCGCGGATGGCGGTCGGCTGGTCGCCGGCCGGCTGGTAATCGGAGGCCATGCGGATGGTGACGCCGCCTTCCGACTTTTCCGGACGATGCGGTCGGTGCGGCGTCCACAGCTTGCCATCCTTGAACAGCGGATTGCCCGATTCGATCAGCGCCGACAGCGCCTCGACCGTGGCAGTGACCGAACCGGTGGCAAGGCTGCCGGCATCCTCCAGCGACACATCCATGCCGGCGACCGGGTTCAGGCCGGCGGCGGCGCGGGTCTTCGGGTCGGAGGAAGCGCCGATCGACACGCCGCGGGCGGTCTTGGAGGCGGTGGTGTTCTTTGCCGTTTTAGGCTTGGACTTCGCCGCGTCCTTGGCCGCCTGCTTGATGGCTTCCTCGCGCGCCTCGATCTCGATCTTCTTGCGGTGCTTGCCCGCCTTCGACGCGATTTCGCGCTGCGTCTCGACCGATGAGGCTTCCGCTTCGGCCTCGAGCTGCTTCACCCAGTCGGATACCGATCCGGACAGGGGAGCGCCTTCAAACGACGATTGCGGGGCTTCCTCGAAACCGTTCGAGGCTGGGGATTTCTTCGGAGATCTGGCCATGCCGCAAATATGGAGATAGTCGCGGGGAAAGGGAAGAGGGTGAGGTCACAAAACAGGTACAAAAGGGAAACGAAATTGCGGTTTGACGGGGGGCCGCAGTTGCGCCGCGCCATGGCTCCGGTGTAGTGCGGCCAAGGCGGGAAATTTGCAAAAGCGCTTCCCCGCCCAATTTTCGCCTTTCGATTTGTTACGGTCGGTTACAATTGCTTGATGCCGCAAAATAGCCACATTTAACCAAGGCTTCTGCCACATTCCTCCGCAATCCTTAACCCTCCGCGAACTCGTATTCTCTGGCAATAAAAATAGACAGGTGACATCGATGGGGCTTACCGTCCCGACCATGGCGGCGATCCGCTACGGCTACGGCCTCCGCGCCGGCGAAGACCCGGTAGCGGGTCCTGACGACCTCATGAAGCAGGTGCGCCAGGGCCTGGCCGAAAAGCCGCGTTTTCCGCGGGAAGGCTTAACCGGCCGGCGCGAGACGATAGGCAAGATCCTGTCGGTGCGGGCGGCCGAGGCGAAGGCCGCTCAAGGGGGCAAGCCCAATCCCGACCTGCGCCGCGAGACGCAGCGCGAGGCCCAGCAGATCTACCAGCGCGACGCGATGGCGCGGATCGCCCAGACGGTCGATTCCCCCTATGGCTTCTATGAGAGGCTGGCCGCCTTCTGGGCCGGACATTTCGCCACCAGCGCCGCGAAATCCTTCCTGATGCGGATGGTCGTGCCGCTGCACGAGGTGGAGGCGATCCGCCCGAACGTGGGCGGAAGCTTCCGCGATCTTCTGCATGCGGCCGTGCTGCATCCGGCCATGCTGATCTATCTCGACCAGAACCGCTCCGTCGGCCCGGAATCGCCGGTGGGCCAGAAGACGGAACGGGGATTGAACGAGAATCTCGGCCGCGAGCTGCTGGAACTGCACACGCTCGGCGCCGACGGCGGCTACGGGCAGGCCGACGTGCGCGCCGCCGCGCTGATCCTGACCGGGCTGACGGTGGACACGCGCACGCTGGAGGTCACCTATCGCCGCCGGCTCGCCGAACCGGGCGCCATCAAGCTGCTCGGCAAGACCTATGGCGAGGAAGGCCAGCCGGAGAACGATCATCTCGCCATGCTCGACGATCTCGCCGCCAATCCGCAGACGGCGCGCCACATCTGCCGCAAGCTGGTGGCGCATTTCATCGCCGACGATCCGCCGGCCGAAGTGATCGAGCCCATGGTTGCTGCGTGGACGGAGAGCGACGGCAACCTGACGAACGTCTACCGGGCCATGCTGGATCATCCCCGCGCCTGGACGGAGGAGGGCCGCAAGGTGAAGCAGCCCTTCGAATTCATCGTCTCGGGCATCCGGGCGCTCGGCGTGCCGGACAAGGATTTCTCCGAGCTTCTGCGCGAGGCCGAAGCGGAAGAGGACGAGGAAGAGGATGGCGCGATGGCGGCGCAGGCCGACGAGGGCGAGGCCAAGCGGGGCCGGTCGCTGGCGCGTACCTTGACCATCGGCGCGCTCCGGCGCATGGGCCAGCCAGTCTGGCAGCCGCCGAGCCCGGCGGGCTTTCCCGACGATACGGCCACCTGGGTCTCTCCGAGCCAGGTGAGCGAGCGGATCGCCTGGGCGCGGATGGCGGCCGAAACGCTCGGCCGCAGCGCGCAGCCGGCCGATCTCTTGCGGGCAGCGCTCGCCGATGCGGCGCGCGAGGATACGATCCGGCTGGTGGAACAGGCGCCCAGCAGGGCGCACGGGCTGACCATGGTGTTCGCCTCGCCCGAGTTCAACAGGAGATGACCAATGGCCGATAGCAAGAAATTCCTGCTGTCCCGGCGCGGCTTTCTGGCCGGCGCCTGCTGCGCCGCCGCCGCCCCCGTCCTGACGCCGGTGACCTTCGCCGCCATGCCGGGAGAGCGCCGCTTCGTGACCATCGTGCTCCGCGGCGCGATGGACGGGCTCGATTTCGTGCAGCCCTATGCCGATCCCGCCTTTGCGGCGCTGCGGCCGAAGCTCGGCCTGACGCCCGATGCCGGGCTCCTCGATCTCGACGGATTCTTCGGCCTCAACCCCGTCGCCTCGGCGCTGATGCCGCTCTGGCAGACGCGCGAGCTTTCCTTCGCCCATGCGGTCTCCACGCCCTATCGCAACCAGCGCAGCCATTTCGACGGCCAGGACATGCTGGAAACCGGCGGCAACGGCAAGGGCGAGCGCAGCGGCTGGCTGAACCGCGCCATCGGGGTGATCCCGCGTTCGGAAGCGCGCAAGGCGATCGACGTCAGCACCTCGATGGAACTGATCCTCTCAGGCCCGAACGCCGCCGACTCCTGGTCGGCGCAATCCGATTTCACGCTTGCAGACGACGAGATCGCCTTCCTGGAACAGCTCTATGCGGGGGACGAAGCCTTTTCCCGCGCGCTTGCGGAGGCGAGGAATGCCGATGCCGCCGCCGATATCCTCAATTCCGGGGGCAGGGCGCGCGCCAAGGTCGCGGATATCGCCCGGCTTGCCGGCGGTATGCTGAAAAACGAATACCGGATCGCCAGCTTCTCCATCAACGGCTGGGATACGCATGCGGGCCAGAAGGCGCAGTTCGCCCGCGCCGCCGGTGATCTGGCGACGGCGATCACGACGCTGAAGGAAACGCTTGGGCCCGAAGCCTGGAGCCAGACCGTGGTTCTGGCATTGACCGAGTTCGGCCGCACGGCGCGCGAGAACGGCAGCGGCGGCACGGACCACGGCACCGGCGGGCTGGCGATCATCGCCGGCGGCGGGTTCCCGGGCGGCAAGGTGCTGGGCCAGTGGCCGGGCCTTGCCGAGGACAAGCTGCTGGACGGCCGCGACCTGATGCCGACCGGCGACGTGCGCGAAGTGGCCGCCGCCATGCTGTTCCGCCAGTTCGGCGTCACGCCGGAGGACCTGACCGGCAAGGTCTTCCCGGGCCTCGCCTTCGACCGCGCCTCGATTTATCTGAGGGGGTAGGGGGCACCCGTTAGGCCGGACGAGGATGTTGAACGAACCCGTTCAGTCGCTGCGCGCATCTTTGGTTCACGGAAATCGTGAGCGCAGCGAGTGTGTGGCCTCCACGATGGCTACTCCAATCCCTGCAAGTCCCCGATAAAGAAGGACAAGATACCGATCGGTAAAGATCTCGACAGATTGGCTGAACCTAATCTTTACTGATCGGTAATTCGGCGGATGCGGTCCACATGGTCAAGCTGCTCTCAACCAGCGCCTCAAGCTCCCGTTGGCTTGCGCCGGCCCCTCCCTGCATGAGGATGCCGTGCATCAGACTTTGGACAAAACGCACGAGACCTTCGACATTGACGGTCGGCAACAGGTCGCCGTCGCGTTTGGCCCGCTCAAACCGGGCCGCGAGCAAGTCGCGCCCGATGGCCTGGCGCCTGAGGACTTCGTTGCGAATGGGCTGCGCCTCATCACCGCCTTGCATTGCGTTAAGAACCATGAGGCAGCCGCGCGGTTGCCCCTCTGCCTGTTGATCGCGTAGCGCTCCCCTGAGCAGCGCTTCGAAAACGCCTCGTGCCGTCGGAGCTTGGAGCGCTTCAGTCAGGTAGTCTTTACGAAGTGCCTGATAGAGGTCGAGGGCCTTGAAAAACAATGCTTCTTTGTTGCCGAATGCGGCGTAGAGACTGGGTCGAGTGATTCCCATAGCCTCAGTGAGATCATTCAACGATGCGCCCGCGAAACCCTTGGTCCAAAAGACCTTCATGGCAGCATCAAGTGCCGTGTCAGCATTGAACCTTCGCGGATCGCGGCCTAGCTCGCCTGCCGGTGCCGCCCCCTTCGTTGAAGCGCTCGCGGCGGCCGCAACGTCGCTGATCGCCCGCCAGGCCGCCATCGCCTGTTCGGCACTCTCCCGCAAGTCGTCGTGCGGCGCGCCGCCGGCGGCTTTCATGGCGAGGCCGCCGAGAACCGACGTCACATAGCTCGCCAGCCCTGAGGCATCAGCGTCCACAGGGAGTTCGCCACTCCGTTTCGCCTCTTCGAACCGGTCTTGCAGTTTCAGTTCTGCCGATTGGCGGCGATGAAGCAGGGCAGCGGGAATGTCGGCATTCTCACTGCTCATCGCCAAGCCCGCATGAACGAGTATGCGGCTAGACTCCTGCGCTGGCGAGGTCGTCAGCAAGCGCTTGACGACTTCTTCGGCCGTGGGGGCTGTGAGCGCCCACTCCCAGTGCTCGTCCTCGCGAGCGCTACAGCGCCTGAGAACGGCGTCGAAAAGCCCGCGCTTGCTTCCGAAAGCCGCGTAGATGCTGGGAGAGTTCAAGCCCATTGCGGCCGTCAGTTCCGCCATGGTCGAGCCGTCGTAGCCCCGGCGACCGAATACGTCCGCTGCGCGATCGAGCACTTCACTTTCTTCGAACGCGCGAGGACGAGCCATTGACAGTCTTCCATTTTGTAACGTACGTAACATAACAGGCTTGGTCATCCGCCAATCGCGGCGTGAGACACCAGCCGTTTTGTAGCAGGCGTTAGGCCTGCCTGGCTAGATCAGTCAGTAAATTAGGAGGTAAGACATGAGTTCGTTCCGCTTCGAGCAACACGGTGCGGTGGGCAAGCTGATCTTGCTCGGTGATGCGGACAGCGAGCCAGGGTCCGACTTTCCCTCGTCGCTGCGGGCCGCCGTTCGCCAGGCATATGCAAGCGACATCCGCGTCCTTCACTTGGCGTCCGCGTCCGGCAACTTTGCCGTGGCAGACGATCTGGGTACCATCGGGGACAAGGGCTCGAAATTTCTCGAAGCGTTTGCAGCCGACATCCTGGCTTCGATCCGTCTCATCGAGGAACTGCCCGTCCCCACGGTTGCTTCGGTAGCAGGGATGGCCCTGGGCGGTGGCTTTGAACTGCTCCTGGCGTTCGATTTCCTCGTCGTGGCGGAGTCGGCGGTACTCGTCCTCCCCGAAGTATCGGTCGGCGGCCTTCCCATGGCAGGCGGGGTGCAGCGGCTCGCCGATCGCGTCGGCAAAACACTCGCCACGCGCTTCGTTCTGCTTTCGGAGCCAATTTTCGGAAAGGTCGCAGTCGATCTGGGTATCGCAACCCATTTAGTGCCCGACGGCAAGTTGGAGCAAGTCTCCGACGAACTCGTGCAGCATCTCGCGACAGGGCCGACCCTCTCTTACGGCAAGGCGCGTACGCTCATCCGCACTTGGGCTACCGGTGGCGTCTCGGCTGCCGACATCATCTCCACCCAGCTCGGCGCTGGCATCCTCGACACCAAAGACGGGGCAGAGGGAATGGCCATTGCAGTCGCGGCTGTACGGAAACATGAGCCGATCCCGAAAATCCAGTTCTCCGGGAAGTAACTCGATCCGGTGCTGACATCAATTCTCGGAGTTAGTCGGATCGTTGCAGCCGTCGGATCATGGCCTTTGCGCGAAAGGCTGCGCGTAATGGCTCCATGATGCGCGGTGAGCGCTGCCCTTGCTGATTCCGGGAATTTCTGCCTTTCTTTGGATAGGGAACACCCGGAGAAGTGTCATGACCGAGCCCGGTCCAGAGGAGAGGATCGACGCGACATTCCGCAACGGCTCGCTGACGGCTGCCGGCATTATCCTCGGCTTTTCCTTGAGCTTCATCAGCCGCTGGGTTTCCAATCCGAACGACTGGAGCAGGATCGATATCGTGCCGATGTTGTTGCTGACGATAGGGATTGCCCTGCAGGTCAAGGTCTTTGCCGATCTTCTGGCGCGGGACTCGCTGATCGCCGCCAAATACGACCGCGCGAGACGGCTGTTCCTGATCGGGCTCTCCGTCGTCGCCGTCGGGATCGGGGTAGCGCTGGTCAATGACATACTGGGATTGGGATCGATGCCTATTCTAGGAGGCGGCTCGGTTGGTTGAGGAGCCGCAGCCTGATGGCCTTTTTAGTCAACCTTGAGCGGGCCAGCCGGGCAGCAGGGTGATGCCGTACTTCAAGGAAGCCTTCTGAAGGCGGTCGATCTCCTCGGGCGTCGGCGGCCCGGCCGTTTCGCCCTGCCGCAATTCGCGGCCGGCTTCCTTCAGGAATTTATCGAAAAGCGCCGGCGTATCGATGAGGATATAGCGTGCCGGCCGGCCGCTCGTGTTCATCAGTTGATGCGGCACCCCGCGCTCGAGGAAAAGGCTTTGCCCGGCGGTCAAACGGCGTGCCTTGCCGTCGACCACGGCGGTCAGTTCGCCCTCGATGATATAGACGGTTTCATCGTCTCCCGCGTGGACGTGGATGGGCGTCTTCGTGTTTCCGCAGCTCGTATTTTCGAGGAGGCAGAACTGGCCGTTAGTCTGTTCGCCGGACAGCAGGAGCTTCATGGTGACGCCGGCCAGAACGAACTCCTGTCCTTCCATGCTGCTCATTGCGACTACCCCTGTTCGAATGTCGGATAACCTTAATTCCGCAGGGCGTTCAGCCGTTCCTCGGCCTCACGTCAAAATATCGTAGATCCGCCAGATCCAGTAGAATTGGTAGGCGAGCGCGAAGACGACGAAGGCGGCGTGATAGCGCCGGCTGGCGGTATAGGCGGCGATCAGGGCGAGCACGATGTAGAGCCCGGTGCGCAGCGGATATTCCCAGCCGAGCGAGGCGAAATAGCTCCGTCCTTTCAGGATCGTATCCAGAATATCGGTTGCCAAGAGGCCGGCGAAGAGGCCGAAAAACCATTTCCTCCGGGAGAAGAAATAGTGCTCGTAGCCGTCGTAATCCTTCATGGAGGTGGGGAAGAGCAGGGCGCAGAGGAAGAAGAAGAGCGAGCAGAACAGGATCAGGAACAGGAAGGCCCCGAAGCCGATGACCGGGGCTTCGTGCAGCCGGTATTCCCACCACCAGAAATGCACCAGGAACAGCATCATGAAGGCGACCCAGCCGAGATGGGTGAGGTAGAGCCGCGCTTCCTTCGGATGCTGCACGATGCCGGCAAGGCCGTTCAGCAGGCGCGCGATGCTGAGGCTGACCACCATGCCCATGACGATGCGGATATGGGGGAATGTTTCCGCGGCGGGGATCGGGTCCATGACTATTCCTCCGGTGGCACGGGCACCGGCCGGCCGTCTTCGTCGAGCGCGACCATGACGAATGTGGCGGCGGTCACCTTTTCGAGAATGCGGTAGCGGGCGCGATGCGCCCAGGCCTCCACCTGGAGGGTGATCGACGAGCGGCCGACACGGGTGATCTCGGTATAGACGTTCAGCGTATCGCCGATCTTGACCGGAAGCTGGAAAGCCATCTCCTTGACGGCGGCGGTCACCACGCGACCGCGGGCGCGCTCGGCGGCGCGGATGCCGCTTGCAAGGTCCATCTGCGCCATGACCCAGCCACCGAAGATATCGCCCGCGGCATTGGCATCGGCGGGCATTGCGAGCGTGCGCAAGGTGAGTTCGCCGGTGGGCTTGGTCTCGGTCATCCTGTACTCCTGCAAATGAAAGCCGACGATTCCGGCCAGGGAGAGACTAGCCTGCGTCGGCGGTTTTGATCCAGAGCGTTGTGGCCGCGTGGAGGCTGCTCGCGCCCGGTGTGCCGCTCTGGGGTAGAACAGCGATGGGTTGTTAACGCTTACATTAGAATTCGATAACTTTGATCGTAACCCGGAAAATTACCTGTAACATGGGAGTAGGCGCGGTTGATCGCCCTGCAGTTGAGTTCATTTGAAGGAGAGGAAGGCCGATGAGAGTTTCACTGCTGACGACCGCCATGGTTTTGGCGACCTCGACTTTTGCCTTTGCGGAGCAAAATTGCGGCGATCTGACCAATCAAACGGACATGAATATCTGCGCCGGGAAGGCATATGAGAAATCGGATGCCGAGCTGAACAAGCTCTATCGGGAAATCGAGGGGCGCCTGAAAGACGATGCCGATACCAAAAAACTGCTGGTATCGGCTCAGAAGGCCTGGGTCGCGTTCCGCGACGCCGAATGCAATTTCTCAAGCTCCCCAGTCGCCGGCGGCACCGCCTATCCGCTGATTTCCAGCATGTGCCTCGACAACCTGACCAAGGTCCGCATCGAAAGCTTCCAATATTATCTGAAATGCCCGGAGGGCGACATGAGCTGCCCGGTTCCAGCGGCGAATTGATACTTGACCGAGCTGAAATAGCGGCAGCGTGAGCGTATCACTCTTGCCGAGCGCGGCAGCGTTCACGCGAGCGGATGCGCTTGTTCGCGGCTTCATTCCCCTTGCTCCATTCCCTTGCTCCATTCCCTTGCTCTATTCCTCCGGCCGCGGACGGAGCCGCTTTCATGACCTGGTAAGGTTCCTCCATTAGAATTTGCGGTAATTTGCAAGGGAGGGGGAATTCCATGCAGCGTCTTACCATTTCCTGGCGGCTATGCTGCCTTGTACTGCTTTCGCTCGCCATATTGTGCGGGGCGATGGCCTTCAGCCTATTCCAGAGCTACCGTTCCTCCGAAGTGGAGCGAAAGGCGGGGCTGGCGCAGATGAACGATGCCGCGCTGACGGTGCTTGCCAAATACCACAAGCTCGAAGCCTCCGGCGCCATGAGCCGGGAGGATGCCCAGGCCGCCGCCAAGGATATCGTCGCCACCATGCGCTACGGCAACGGCACGGGCTATTTCTGGATCAACGACATGGCCCCGACAATGGTCATGCATCCGATCAAGCCGGAAATGAACGGCGGCGACCTTTCCGACGACAAGGACCCGAACGGCAAGTTCCTGTTCGTGGAATTCGTGAAAACCGTGAAGGCCGAGGGCAAGGGTTTCGTCGATTACTATTGGCCGAAGCCGGGCGCCGAGGAGCCGGTGGAGAAATTCTCGCATGTCGCCGGTTTCGAGCCCTGGGGCTGGATCGTCGGCACCGGCGTCTACGTGGACGACCTGCATGCCATGTTCTGGCGCGACGCCATGCGCTTCGCCTCGATCTGCGGCATCGGAATGCTGGTTCTGCTTGCCGGCGCCTATGTGGTGGTGCGCAGCGTCACCGGGCCGATCGGCAAGGTGAAGGGCGTGCTACAGGCGATCGCCGGCGGGGAGGCGGGCGTGACGGTTCCCTGCACCGACCAGAGAAACGAGATCGGCGAGATGGCCCGGGCGCTGGTGGTGCTGCGCGACAGCGTCGAAGAACGCGCCGCGCTGCAGGCCCGCGAGAGCCAGCAGCAGCGGGCGATCGCCGCCGAACGCGCCGGAAACGAGCGGACGCTGACGGCCGCTGGTGAGCGGCAGACGCGCGCCATGAACGAGCTCGGCCGCGCGCTCGAAAGCCTTGCGGGCGGCGATCTTTCCGTCTCGCTCGGCGATATCGGCCCGGAATACGAAAAGCTGCGGGAAGACTTCAACACGGCTGTCGGCGCGCTGCATGACGCGATCGCCGCAATCGCCGAGACGGGCCATGTGGTGCGCGAAAGTGCGGCCGACATCAGCGAGGCGACGGGCAATCTTTCCCGCCGGACCGAGCAGCAGGCAGCCGCGCTCGAGGAGACGGCCGCGGCGCTGGACGAGATCACCGCCACCGTGCGCACCGCTTCCGAACGGGCGCATGAGGCGCGCGGCATGGTGGGCAACACCAAGGAGAGCGCCGGCCGTTCGGGCGAGATCGTCCGCGACGCGATCGAGGCCATGGGGCGCATAGAGGACTCCTCCAACCGCATCAGCCAGATCATCTCGGTGATCGACGAGATCGCCTTCCAGACCAACCTTCTGGCGCTGAACGCAGGCGTGGAGGCCGCGCGCGCCGGCGAGGCCGGCCGTGGTTTTGCGGTGGTCGCCCAGGAAGTGCGCGAGCTTGCCCAGCGCTCGGCCAATGCCGCCAAGGAGATCAAGGCGCTGATCGGCAATTCCGCCCGCGAGGTGAATGGCGGCGTGACGCTCGTGCGCTCTACGGGCGAGGCGCTGGTCGAGATCGCCGAACTGGTGGAGCGGGTGAACGCGCATGTGGAGACGATCGCCACCGCCGCGCGCGAGCAGGCGACCGGGCTGCAGGAGATCAACACATCCGTCAACCAGATGGACCAGATGACCCAGCAGAACGCGGCGATGGTGGAGGAAACCACGGCGGCGAGCCAGACGCTCGCCGAACGGAGCCTTTACCTGCAAAGCCTGCTTTCGGCCTTCAAGCTCGGCGGCGCCCGAGGCACCGCGACCCATGAGGCAGGCTCGCGCGCCCGCGCCGCCTGATCCCGACCCGCAAATTTCGACAGCCCCCCCGC
>NZ_JBHFJG010000007.1:146110-168303 GCF_057559155.1 Rhizobium moroccans
GGGGGGCTGTTTCTTTTCGGGAAAATGGCGCGGAAAGGGCGGGAAAATGGCGCATGGGCCATGAAAAAGTCTTGTTTTCTCAAGGCTTCCTTTACCCGCCATGGCTAACGTTCCGTTCAGACGTCCGAATGCGGAACAAGAGTGGCAACTGGTATGGCGTATGCTTCCCCTGTCCGGCGGGCGATTGCCTCGCTGCTGATCTCGACGATGCTGGCTGCCTGTTCCGCCGAGGGGCTGGTGCCGCCAGCGCCGATTGACGGCGCGACCCGCGTGGGCGCGATCTCCCCGAGGGGAATGCCGCCGCGCGAGCCGATGTCCCACCAGGCCTATCATGTGCCGCCGGCGCCCGTTTCCCAGACGAGCGGCGCCATCGACTATCTCGACACGCCCGGTCCGGCCGGCGGCTATTCCGCCGCGCCGCCCTCCAGCGTTCAATCCGCTCCGCTCCAGCAGCCGGCTCCGCCGCCGGCGACAGCCGGACGCCTGCCGAAGATCGACAGCGACGAGGCGATGGCGCAAACTTCGGTGGCGGCGAGCGGGCCGATGAGCATCCCGGACGAGGGCGTCAACATGGACGCCCAGTTCGGCTTCGAGGAGAACGCGGCCGACAGCGAGGTCGTGGGCCTGGCCGAGGAACAGGATAGCATGATCGCGGAAGGCAACAGCGATCAGCCGGTTGTGGACGGCATCGGCACCGACAATCCGGTGGCGGTGGGGCAGGGACGGCCGCGAGCGCCCGCAACCGCGCAACCGATCTCCGACGACGTCGTGGTGGTGCCGCCGAAGCGCCAGGGGGCGGGCTTGCAGGGCGCGCCTTCCGGTCAGCCCATGGTCTGGGGAGACCAATCGCCCGTCGTCCCGCCGAGCCGCGCGCCGGCAGAGCCGCAGCAGGAAGTGGCGATGCTGATGCGGCCGGAAAACCCGGCCGCCGAGCCCGAGCGCCCGAGGGTGCGCGAGGTCATGCCGGCTTCCGAAGTGAGCTGCCGCGCCGAGCTTAGGCGCATCGGCGTCGAATTCCGGGATATTCCGCGGATTTCGAACGGCCCGAGCTGCGGCATCGACTTCCCGGTTCTGGTGAGCGGCTTTTCGGGCGGCATCGACCTGAAGCCCGCCACCAAGCTCAACTGCCAGACGACGCTCGCCTTCGCCAAATGGGTGAAACACGAGCTCGCCCCATCCTCGCGCTACCGCTACCTTTCCGGCGTGAAGACCATCGAATCCATGGGCGGTTACTCTTGCCGGCGCATGAACAACAGCCGCCAGAGGTATAATCCGATGTCGGAGCACGCCCGCGGGAACGCGATCGATGTGGGCAAGTTCGTGCTGAAGAACGGCAAGCGGATCGACGTGCGCAAGAAGGGCTTGTTTGCCTTCCGCGAAAAGGGCCTGCTGAAGGCGGTGCGCAACGACAGCTGCAAGTATTTCAACACGGTTCTCGGACCGGGCAGCAATGCCGAGCACTGGAACCACTTCCATTTCGACCTGCGCTCGCGCAAGGCGGGGCGTCGATACTGCGATTGAGGAGCGGCGATGGCGACTGCGGCGACCCTGCGTAAACTGGCCCTATCGCTGGAAGGGACCGCCGAGACGCCGCATTTCGACCGCGCCGCCTTCCGCGTCGTGCGGATCTACGTGACGCTCGCTCCGGACGAATTGACCGCCAATTTCAAGTTCACGCCGGATGAGCAGGAACTCAAATGCCTGACCGCGCCCGAGGCTTTCTCGCCCGTGCCGAATGCCTGGGGGCGGCAAGGTTGGACCACGGCAATTCTTTCAGAATTGGAAGAGGGGGAGCTTGCGGCCGCCCTCGAAACGGCATGGCGGCACGCGCTGCCGAAGCCGAAAAGCGGAAGCCGAAGAACGCGGTAGCATGAAAAGAAAAAGCCGGCACGAGGGGCCGGCTAAGGGGCGGAAGCGGGGACGCGCGGGGAGGTCGTTGCTTCCGAAGACGTGAGCTCAGCACTTATGGTCAATATTTGCCTGGCAAGCGGAAATGAGAAAACGCCAACAACTTGGTCATCACGGTCGCGCATGTGAGGGGTGCGTGCGGCGTGGGAGCACGACCGTTGCTTGCCACGCGGGAACAATGCTGTAAGAACGTCACGGAAAAATGACAGCGGTTGTGGGAGAGTCCCGGTTTGTTGGCAAACCTCCCGGCATACGCAACGTCATCCTCGGGACAAGTCCGAGGATGACGAAAGAGACGTTCCCGCCCCTTCGTCAGTAATCTGGGCAGTTGAAAACTGCGCCGTTCTTTCCCTTGTCCGCATCCCGCCGGAGTGACTTCATGCCGCCGATGACCGAAGTGATCATGTTCGCTCTGGCGCTGGCGGCTGCAGGCGTGGTGGCGGGCCTGCTCGCCGGGCTTTTCGGGATCGGCGGCGGCGCAATCCTGGTTCCCGTCTTCTATCATGTCTTCGGGCTTCTGGGCGTGCCGGAGGAAGTGCGCATGCATCTCGCGCTCGGCACCTCGCTCGCCATCATCGTGCCGACCTCGATACGCTCCTTCATGGCGCACAGGCAAAAGGGCGCGGTGGATATCGAACTGCTGAAGGGCTGGGTGATCGCCGTGCCGCTCGGCACGCTGATCGCCGCGGGAATAGCGGCGGAGGCATCCAGCGTGGCGCTGAGGCTGATCTTCGCGGCGATCGCGCTGGCTCTGGCGCTGCGGATGATCTTCAACCGCTCCACCTGGCACCTCGGCAGCGACCTGCCGGGAAATCCGGTGAAGTTCCTCGTCGGCACCGGGATCGGTATTCTCTCCGGGCTGATGGGCATCGGCGGCGGGGTGCTCAACAACACGTTCATGACCCTCTACGGCCGCTCGATCCATCAGGCGGTCGCGACGTCTTCGGGCGTCGGCGTGCTCATTTCGCTGCCGGGACTGGCGGGCTATGTCTGGGCCGGCTGGGGCGTGCCTGGCCTGCCGCCGTTCTCGACCGGCTACATCAACTGGCTCGCCGTGCTGCTGCTGATCCCGATCACGCTCTATGTGGCGCCCTATGGCGCGCGGCTGGCGCATGCGATGACGAAGCGGCAGCTCGAAATGGGATTCGGCTTCTTCCTCGTCTTCGTTTCGTTCCAGTTCTTCCTGACGACCGTTTTCTGACCGGATTGGTCACTAAAAGCGAACGCAATATTCTTCTCTTGGGGATGGTTTCGAAACTTGCCGTGCCTATATTGGCCGCGAATTCCGCAAATCGATTCCACAAAGAACCGTCCTCATGGCAACCATCGTTTCCGTCCAGAATCTCGCCAAGACCTATGGCAACGGCTTTCAGGCACTCAATGGGGTGAGCCTCGATATCCGCGAGGGCGAGATCCTGGCGCTGCTCGGGCCGAACGGCGCCGGCAAGACGACCCTGATCTCCATTATCTGCGGCCTGGTGAACCCCACCTCGGGCAAGGTGCTGGTCGGCGGGCACGACGTGGTGCGCGATTTTCGCAAGACGCGAGCGCTGATCGGCCTCGTGCCGCAGGAACTGACGACCGACCAGTTCGAAACCGTCTGGAACACGGTGAACTTTTCGCGCGGCGTCTACGGCAAGAAGCCCGATCCGGCGCTGATCGAAAGCATCCTCAAGGAACTCTCGCTGTGGAACAAGCGCGACAACATGCTGCGCGAGCTTTCCGGCGGCATGAAGCGGCGCGTGCTGATCGCCAAGGCGCTGTCCCACGAGCCGAAGATACTCTTTCTGGATGAGCCGACCGCCGGCGTGGATGTGACGTTGAGGCGCGAGATGTGGCAGGTGGTGGAAAAGCTCCGGGCAACCGGCGTCACCATCATCCTGACGACGCACTACATCGAGGAGGCGGAGGAAATCGCCGATCGGGTGGGCGTCATCAACGGCGGCGAGCTGCTTCTGGTGGAGAACAAGACCACGCTGATGCGCAAGCTCGGGCGCAAGCAGCTTCGCCTCGAACTTTCCGAGCCGCTGCCTGCGCTGCCTGACAGCCTCACCCCCTATAACCTGGCGCTTTCGGACGACGGCACCGCGCTGATCCACGAATATCAGGAGGAGGAAGGCGAGGTCAGCATCGCTTCCTTGCTTTCGATGCTCTCGGCGGAAAACATCCATTTCCGCGATCTCTCGACCCGGCAGAGCTCGCTCGAGGATATCTTCGTTTCGCTGGTGGGAGAAAAGGCATGAATTTCGAGGCTATCAAATCGATCTATGCCTTCGAGATGGCCCGCATGCGCCGCACGCTCCTGCAGAGCGTGGTGTCGCCGGTCATCACCACATCGCTCTATTTTATCGTGTTCGGAACGGCGATCGGTTCGCGAATCCAGGCGATTGAGGGCGTTTCCTACGGTTCCTTCATAACGCCGGGACTGATCATGCTGACTTTGCTGACGCAATGCGTCGGCAACGGTTCGATCGGCATCTATTTTCCGAAATTCACCGGCACGATCTACGAGATACTCTCCGCACCGGTCGCGATGACCGAAATCTTGATCGGCTACGTGGGGGCGGCAGCCACCAAGGGGCTGATCATCGGATTGATCATTCTGGCGACCGCCTCCTTCTTCGTCGACATCTCGATCGCCCATCCGTTCATGATGGCGCTCTTCCTGGTGCTGACGGCGATCACTTTCAGCCTGTTCGGCTTCATCATCGGCATATGGGCGAAGAATTTCGAGCAACTCAACATCGTGCCGATGCTGGTCGTGCCGCCGCTGACCTTCCTCGGAGGCAGCTTCTATTCGATCGACATGCTGCCGCCATTCTGGCAGGCGGTGAGCCACTTCAATCCGGTTCTCTATCTCGTCAGCGGCTTCCGCTGGAGCTTCTACGAGATCGCCGACGTCAATCCGCTCGTCAGCCTCGGCATGATCGGGCTCTTCCTGCTGATCTGCCTCTCGGTGCTCGGCTGGATATTCCGGACGGGATATAGGCTGAGGAGCTAGAAATGATGGCAAGCGCTCATGTATGAGCGCTTGCCTGTTTCGTACGACAACTCAGTTATCGGGCAGCTTCAACGGCGTGCTGGCGGCGTATATCGCTCCCAAGGTTGCTGCTCAGGATTGGGCGCCATGTCCGGGCCACCAGGAGTATAGGCGGGCACATTTTGCTTGCACCAGGCCCCCTGCGGGAACGGCTTGCACTTCCACAGATTGCCGTCGACGCCGAGAACCACCGTTTTGCCCCACTCATAGTTCTCGATACCATCCGGCCAGACGTAGTTATAGCCGCCGCCGTTGGACGGGTTCACGGTTACTGTCACCGTATCCGTGCTTGCAGCACCCTTGTCATCCGTCACCCGCAGCATGAAGATCAGCTCTTTTCTCTCGGTGACCGACGGGATCGTCACGGCTGTCGTAGCGGCGTTCGGGTTGTCGATGACAACACCCTCCAGGGTATTATGCAGGTGCCAATGATATGCCAGAGGGTCTCCATCAGGATCGCTGGAGCCCGTGCCGTTCAGGGTGATTGTCGTCGGGCCGACCACAGCCGTATCCTGACCGGCATCGGCAAGTGGAGGCAGGTTGCTGTTTCCATCTTCGATGGAGATTGCAAAACTGTCCTCCTCGCTTGCCACATAGACCTTGTTCTCATAGGGAAGCTGATCGTTGTACTCGATCGCGTCACCTTGCCTGATACCGACGCGAAGCTGGCTTCCGTAGCCCTGGTTGAGTTTATCGGCGAGCTGTTTTGCCCATATGCTTGGTTTCTGGTTGGCGGCGGTAATATCTAGATAGACATCGACTTTTTCGCTGTACAGCGGTGCACTGAAAAGCCGGAAGCGGAGGCGCTCGCCCGGTTGCGGATCGAGACCCCGAGAAATGAAATAGCCTTTGTCAAATGAAGGAGGTTCAGAATCCTCGGCTATCAGATTGATATCCGCGCAGCTATAAAACCCCTCGCTTTCGAACCAGGTGTCGCCGTAGCGCTGCCATCGCACGTAAAGAATAGCCTTTCCTGTCCGTCCGTCCGGCACCGTCACATCAAACTTGAAACGCTTGCTCTCTTCATCATAGGGGGTGTCGCCGACTTCCGTGATGAGGTCGAGATCATCCCACTTCAGGCGCTGACTGAAATCATAGCCAGGTTTGGTCAGAAAGACTTGCCAATAGCTGGGCCGATGGGGAGCCGGGGAGCCATCAAAAACAAGCTCGAAGTTTCCATTTTTCGTAATAATGTCCGTTACATGCCATGCGTTTGACGGTTCGTTGACGCCGTCTTTGCGATTGGAATTGCGATTGCGATAGCGGTCTGCAATTGGATAACCCTGGTCTGCAATTGGATAACCCTTATGAGGGGCCGCCTTGCGCGTCGTACCCACGGTGCCGGAGCAAAGTTGACCGTCGGCAATCTCCTTTTTCACCGTATCGAGATCGCCAGGCGGTTTCGTGTGATGTGCATATTCATGCCATTGCGTGAAAGGGTATTCCCCGCCAATTACTTTCATTTTGCGGCAGGCTTCGTTGGCGGGAAGATTGTCGCCACCCCAGTCGTTCTGCAGGAAGCACCATTTCTGGCGGGCCGGCGGAAATTCTAGCGCGCCATGGGCAAATGCAGGCGTGATTGTTTGCTGCCCGCCGAGCACAATGAGCCCGGCGGTCATAAGACCGTTCATCCATTTCATGATCGCATCTCCTGTTTGCCGTAGCGGAAAATACTGACGAATAATACGGCGATGCAATCTTTACGATTGTTGATTAAGAAATGCAATTAAAAATGGAAATTTGGGAGCCAAAACCACCCCCTGCAACCGCTGAGTGAGCGTATCGGCGAAGTCCGGTTAATCCCGCAATCTCAGCTCGTCCGTCTGCATCTGCAGCGAGCCGAGCGTGGCGAGGAAGGTCATGCCGAGGAGGCTCTGGTCCAGCCGGCCATCTTCCGCAACCATGGCCCGGACGTTGCGGCGGACGATCGGGCCGATCGCGATTTCGTCGATATTGACAGGTGCCGCGCTTGCCCTTCCGTTCGCGGTCAGGACGGTCAAGGTGTAGCGAAGGTCGTCGGGATGGAGGCCGATGCGGGCGGCGTCCTCATAGGTGAGTACGACGGCGCTGGCGCCGGTATCCACCAGCATGGGAAGCGTTTCGCCATCCACCGATACATTCGCCTGGAAATGCCCGCCCATGGTCTTGTGGATGATGACCTCGTTGCCGCCCTCGCTGGTGACGACCACGGCGCTGCCCGGCACGAGCCCGGCATACATGCGCGCCGCAAAGCCGCGGGCGTCGTCGCGATAGAGATAGGCGGCGACGAGCGCCAGGATGATCAGGAGCCAGATGGCGATATAGCGGAGAGACTGGCTCAAGCCCCCGCGGCGGCCGGCGAGAATGCCCGCGCCGAGAAGGCCGGCGATCGGCAGCAGATAGATGAAGCGGCCGAACTCGTCGTTGGAAAGGCCGAGCGTCTGGCCGCTGTCATGGTTGAAGACGAGGAAGGCAAGCCCGATGCCGAGCACCAGAAGGACGAAGGTCAGACCGTTCATACGCTGTCGCGCTCCTTTGTCAGCCCTCGGGCTAGCCGTCGGCGGCGCGTTTCGCGGCGCGGCCGCCGTTCCACGGTTTCGAGCCGTGCCGGAAGCAGCGCCATGAGTTCGCGCCGCTTCTCATCCGTGTAATCCATCCAGCTTGCGATCTCGTCGCGCGTGCGGCCGCAGCCGAAGCAGTAGCCGGTCTTGTCATCGATGGAGCAGACGAGGATGCAGGGCGAAATCATGTTGAAATATATCGTGGTTTCATGCCGCAAGAGCAAGGGCTGCAAGCGTCGCGATCTCGGCGATCTGCTGCGTCGCGCCGATCGTATCGCCGGTATGGCCGCCGAGCTTGCGGGCGACGAAACGGGTGAAGCCGAAACCGGCGAGGCCGGCGACGACCAGGGCGGTGAGAATTTCGGAAAAGCCGAAAGCGGGCAGCAGAACGACGATGGCGAGGGCAGCGCCGATGGCGAGCGCGACATTGCGGATGGATACGTCAGGCATTCCGGCGGACGCGGCAACGCCTGCGGCGCGGGCAGAGGGCAAGGCGCTCCAATGGCCAACCATGACGGCGCGGCTGAGGGCGGCGGCGGCAAGCAGCGCCAGAGCGCCGGCGCACGCTTCCTCGCTCCGGCCGAGCGAGGCGAGCGCTGCGGCGCGCAATCCGAAGGAGAGGATGAGCGCCACCACGCCATAGCTGCCGGTGCGGCTATCCTTCATGATCGTCAGCGCGTGCTCCGCATCACGTCCGCCGCCGAGCCCGTCGGCGGCATCGGCAAGCCCATCCTCGTGCAGTGCGCCGGTCAGGAGCGTCATGAGGCCAAGCGCGATCAGCGCGGCCAGCAGCGGATCGGCGTCCGAGCGCAGCAGCAGGTACAGGACAAGCGCCGGACCCAGCCCCAGCAGGAGACCGGCCGCGGGAAAGGCGCGCACGGCCCGCGCCATCGAACCGTCATGGCCCTGGAAAAAGCGGTCCGGCACGGGCAGGCGGCTGAGGAAGCCGACCGAACGGGCGAGGTCATCGATGAAATCCGTCGCGTTTGGCAGTTGTCCCTCCGTGCTTGCCCGATTATGAACGACGCAACAAAATCCTGATTTGCCGGCAAACACAAGCTGCCCGGCCAAGCCGAGAGAGACATTTGAATGAGCGTGAGCGGCCTGCCTTTCGATGATTTCCGTCACCTGATCCAGAACCTGCCGGGCCCGGATGCGCGGGCGCTGGTGGCGGCGCGCGAGAGGGACGGTCAACTCACCAAGCCGCCGGGTTCGCTCGGCCGGCTGGAAGAGATCGCCTATTGGCTTGCCGCCTGGAGCGGCAGGTCGCCGGCCGTCACCCGGCCGCTGGTGGCGATCTTCGCGGGCAATCACGGCGTGACGAAGCACGGCATCACGCCCTATCCGTCCTCGGTGACCCAGCAGATGGTGGAGAATTTCGCGGCCGGCGGAGCGGCGATCAACCAGATCTGCGTGACCCATGATCTCGGCCTGAAGATCTTCGACCTGGCGCTCGACTATCCGACTGGCGACATTACCAGCGAGGCGGCGCTTTCCGAGCGCGACTGCGCGGCGACCATGGCCTTCGGCATGGAGGCGATCGCCGGCGGCACCGATCTTCTCTGCATCGGCGAGATGGGGATCGGCAATACGACGGTCGCGGCGGCGATCAACCTAGCGCTTTACGGCGGCGAGGCGGAGGACTGGGTGGGGCCGGGCACCGGCTCGCACGGCGAGCTTCTGGAGCGCAAGATCGCGGCGGTGAAGGCGGCGGTGGAGTTCCACAAGGACCACCTTTCCGACCCGCTGGAGGTGCTGCGGCGCTTGGGCGGCCGTGAGATCGCGGCGATCGCCGGCGCCATCCTCGCGGCGCGCATGGAGAAGATCCCCGTCCTGCTCGACGGCTATGTGGTGACGGCGGCGGCCTCGATCCTGAAGGCCGCCAACCCGGCTGCCATCGACCACTGCCTGATCGGCCATGTCTCCGGGGAGCCGGGCCATCTGCACGCCATCGAGAAACTCGGCAAGACGCCGCTTCTGGCGCTCGGCATGCGGCTCGGCGAGGGGACGGGCGCAGCACTCGCGGCCGGCATCGTCAAGGCCGCCGCCGCCTGCCATTCGGGCATGGCGACGTTCGAACAGGCTGGCGTGAGCAACAAGGGGTGAGCAGGCGGATGCGTCAATTCAGTCGAGGCGAGTTTGAGTATCCGGCATCGAGGAAGGATCCCTAGCAGCATGCCTTATCCCGATAATGACGACTTCGCCGTCACCCGGTTCGTAGAAGATTATGTAGGGATATGGTGACGCGACTATTCTGCGCATCGGTTTCGAGCTTGCCGGCTGACCGCTATATGGATGTTCGGATAGAAGCTTGACGACGGCTTCTATCCGATTGCTGATGCGGCCGGCACCTTGCGGGGAATGTTCCGCAATCCCGGCGAGTACGTCATCAAGCTCGATCAGGGCCTCCGGCGTGTAGCGAATTTTCACGAGCGGTATTTCGTCCACACAGCTTCAACTTGCTCTTCAGTCGCGAACTCGCGGCGGGCGGCTTGAGCACGGGATTTGGCAAAGGATGCCTCTTCCTCGGGAGTGAGCTCATAGACAGGTTCGTCATTGCCCGCGAGCGTAAGGACAACGCGGGCGATGTCATCCTGCATTTCCGGCGGCAGGGCCTTGGCTGCCTCGATGGCCTTGTCGAGCAATTTGGTCATGCGCTCAGTATGCCCGAAACGCGCTTTGTAGGGAAGTGAGCCGGACTTACGCGAAGCTCTTGCGGCGGCGTTCGATCGCAGGTGCGTCGCTGACGGCGGGCAGCGTCTGCAGCACGCGGGTGGGAGGCAGGATGGCGATGGCTTCGGTGCCTTCCCGGAGCTTGGAGCGCAGGACGAAATGGCCGTCATGCTTGGCGAGGATCGCCTGCACGATCGGCAGGCCGAGGCCGGTGCCCTGTTCGGCGCTCTTGATGGCGATCGACCCCTGGCCGAAAGCCGAGAGCACGACCGGGATTTCCTCCTCCGGAATGCCGGGGCCATTATCCCTGATCGAGACGTATTGTCCGCCGCCCGCGGTCCAGCCGACCTTGACGGTGATCTCGCCGCCCTGGGAGGTAAACTTCACCGCGTTCGACAGGAGATTGAGAAGGACCTGCCGCATGGCCTTTTCGTCCACCCATACCTGCGGAAGCTGCGGCTCGAACTGCGCGTGAATGGTGATGTCCTTGCCGCGCGCGCGAAGCTGGACCATGCCGATGCAGTCCTCGGCGATTTCCAGAAGCGACAGCGCCTCTTCGCTGAGATCGTAGCGCCCCGCCTCGATGCGCGAGAGATCGAGGATCTCGTTGATGAGGTTCAGGAGATGCTGGCCGGAGCGATGGATGTCGCCGGCATATTCCTTGTAGGTGGGGTTTGCGAGTGGCCCCAGGACCTCCGAGTTCATGACCTCGGAAAAGCCGAGAATGGCGTTGAGCGGCGTGCGCAGCTCATGCGACATGGAGGCCAGGAAGCGGGACTTGGCCAGATTGGCCTCCTCGGCGCGCCGGCGGGCCTCGTCGGACATCGACTTGGCGACTTCCAGCTCCGCGATGAGATTGTCCTTTTCCGACTGGTAGGACATCAGCGTCAGGCTGTTCCGGTAAAGACGATCGGCGATGTAGTGGAAGAAGACGCCCGCCGTCGCACAGATCGCGGTCATGCCGATATCGAGCGGATTGCGGGAAAATGCAGCCTGCACCATAAGCGCCGCAATCACCGGCAGGAAGCCGAAGAGGACGCCCTGGCGCAGCATGAAGCCGCCCATGGCCATGATGGAGATGGCGACGAGCAGCACCGCGCCCTTGTAGAAGTAGAAGCCGTCTCCGCCGCAGGCGCTGCAATCCCTAAGCGCGAACACCGCCCAGCCGCAGCCGATCACCACCTGCGCCAGCAGGAACCGCATCCGCCATTTGGGCGTGTCGTTTGCGCCAAGCTCCTTGCGGCTTGCCCGGCGCGCGAGCAGCACGTGGAGCGCATGGATGCAGAGAACGAGCAGGGCCCATCCGATGAGGTCCGTGCCGGGACTTATATAGATGCCGATGCCCGTGACGAGCGCCACCAGGAGCGGCATGATGAGCGCTCCCTGGAGAATGGCCCTGACATGCATTGCCAGCATGTCGCGGTCGAAGGCCTGGTTGCCGTTGGCGCTCGACTGGAGGCGTTCGCGGGTCGCGCGGACGGCTTTCGAGACGGCCTTGTTGCGGTGGCCGCGCGATCGGTCAACGATGATCTTGTCGGTCGAGGTACTGACGCCGCTACTCATTGCCACAGGAAGTTGAGTTCCGGATGGCGGGAGATTAGCGGTGAAATCTTAAGAAGATACTGCTAGGCAAGGATTTGTTTGCCATTTTTCTGAAGCTTCTGTTTCCATATGAGGCAGGATCGTGACGCGAATTTTCCGGACCCTTCGGGACGGTCTCCTGTTCATCTGCTTTGTCGTGCTGGCCCTGCTGATCGTCGCCAAGCTCGACCGGAACACCGATCCTCCGATACCCGGACCCTATCGCGCGCTTGACGGCGACACGCTTTCCGCCGGGGTGGAGCGGCTGCGGCTGGAGGGCCTCGACGCGCCGGAATTCGACCAGGTTTGCGGATCGCCCAAGGGCTCCTGGAACTGCGGCAGGGAGGCGAGACGGGCGCTCGCCGGCCTCATTTCCGCCGCTTCCGCCGAGTGTTACGGTTTTGCGCGCGATCAGTATCAACGCATTCTCGTGCGCTGCCAGGCGGGCGATACCGACATCAATGCAAGGCTGGTCCGCATGGGAATGGCGGTGGCCTCGGGCAGTGATTATATCGACGAGGAGGACGCCGCGCAGCGCGAGGAGACGGGGATCTGGGCAGGTGAATTCGACCGCCCGCGCCAATGGCGCCGGATGCGCGGCATGATGGAGGAACCGGATGACGGAGACGCTTTCGGGGATTTGTGGGCGCGATTGAGAGGTTGGCTCGGCGGAATGTTCGCAGAATGACCGATAAGATGCAGGGATTGGTGAAGGAAGCGGAAAAGCAGGTCGCGCTGCTACGTAAAGAAATCGCGGCCTGTCGCATCTGTCGCGATATGCCCCGCCGGGGCGAGGCGGATCGCCTGCCGCATGAGCCGCGCCCCGTCTCTGTTCTTTCGAAAACGGCGCGCGTGCTGATCGCGGGGCAGGCACCGGGCCTCAAGGTGCATGAGAGCGGGCTCCCCTTCAACGATGCCTCCGGCAACCGCCTGCGCGCGTGGATGGGCATAACGCGCGAGGAGTTCTACGATCCGGACCTCTTCGCCATCGTGCCGATGGGCTTCTGCTTTCCCGGTTACGACGACAAGGGCTCCGATCTGCCGCCGCGCAAGGAATGCGCGCCGCTGTGGCGGGCGCGGGCGCTGGCCGCCATGCCGCAGGTCGAGCTGGTGCTGGCGATCGGCCAGTATGCGCAGGCCTGGCATCTCGGACCGCGCCGCAAGAAGGGTATGACCGAGACGGTGCGGAACTGGCGCGAATATTTCTTCGCCAATCAGGAGCCGCGCGTGCTGCCGCTGCCGCATCCGAGCTGGCGCAACACCGGCTGGTTGAAGCGCAATCCATGGTTCGAGGAAGAGGTGCTGCCTGTACTGCAGCAGCATGTGGAAAGTCTCATTCGGGGAAACAATTTTCGGTTAACCTCCGCCAAATAGGCTATATAGAGGAAAATCATTTCGAGGGAACTTTGAATGGACCGTCTTGACCGTAAGATCCTGCGCATTCTGCAGGAAGATTCCACGCTCGCCGTCGCCGACCTTGCGAAGAAGGTCGGGCTCTCGACCACGCCTTGCTGGCGGCGCATCCAGAAGATGGAGGAGGACGGCGTGATCCGCCGCCGCGTGGCGCTGCTCGATCCCGTCAAGGTCAATACCAAGGTCACGGTCTTCGTCTCGATCCGCACCGCGAGCCACTCGATCGAATGGCTGAAGCGCTTTTCCGAAGTGGTGGTGGATTTCCCGGAAGTGGTAGAATTCTACCGCATGAGCGGCGACGTGGATTATCTGCTGCGCGTGGTGGTGCCGGATATCGCCGCCTATGACGCCTTCTACAAGCGGCTGATCGCCAGGATCGAAATCCGCGACGTTTCCTCCGTGTTCGCCATGGAGCAGATCAAGTACACGACGGAATTGCCGCTCGACTATATGCTGCTCGACAACCAGAAATCCGGCGAGGAATAGGCGGGCGTGGATTTCCTCCAGCTATCCGCTATACTGCTTCCGAGAAGAGGTGTTCATGCGAATGCTAGAGATAATTCGGTCGAAGAAGGAAGTCATAGCGGATATCGGCACCCATGAAAGCGCTGAAGCGCGGAAACAGGGCGTCTCTTCCTACTATGTCGATCCTGAGGTAGGCGATGGGCTCAAGGAAGAACGGGCCAATGGCGAGAAAGTGGCCCATTCGCACTGTTTCTTGGTTAAACCCGGCGTGCACGCCGCTGGGTAACCTTTTCAGGATAATTGATTATCGACCGGCTCATAGATTGAGTTGTTTCTAGTTCTTTTAGTATCAAAACGACCCCGCTCGCGGTTGGTGCTTGGATTTCAAGTCCGCCTGGAGTTTTGATAAACGCGCTGCGATTTAAGAGCGTTGCTGCAGACGATGCGAGAAACCTCAGAGCAATTAAGCACACGTCTTTCCTCATAGCGGGCCCCTAAAAATACACTCCGCGACTCCGATAGTCGCTGCTGAAGAGTTGGTGGGAGCTTGCCTTGCCAAGGAGGGGGTTAAATGCGGAATCTGAATTTTCCTATAGAATCACGGCTGCTGTTGACTGCAGCTTTAAATCGTCGGAGTTAAATGGGAAATTCAGGCGCTAAAGAGCGTTGCTCGCTCTATTTTTTAGCTTCAACCGCTCCAGAATCTTTTCGCTGGAAAGTTCCCTGACCGCATCCTTGCCGATCCAGCGGGCGGTCTTGTCCGTCGAGGCGGCGAGCCTTTCCGAAACTGCGAGCGCGGGGCCATGGCAGGCGCGGTTGCGCTTGCCGATATTGCGGAGCGCCCAGTTGACCGCCTTGCGCACGAAATTGCGCGGGTCTGTTGCATGAGCTTCTATCAGCGGCAGGAAGGACAGCAGGGCTTCGTCCGTTTTCTTGTGCCGGTGGACAGCCGCGGAGGCGATCACCGCAAAGGCGGTGCGGCGCACGAATTCGCGGGAATCCGCCGCGAGTTCGACTATGAGCTCCTGCCAGAACGGCGCTTTTACGAAGAGATCGGCGGCCGTATCGACGACTTCCCAGGAGCCGAAGTCTTCCGCGAGCGCTTTGGCCTCGTCCCGCGTCAGCGCCGCCGGATCGGCGGTATAGAGCGCCAGCATGCGCGCCTCGCGGATGCCGGTGCGCCAAAGATCGAGCGCGCGGCGATGATCGCGCTTGATGAGACGCGCGATCTTCTGCAATTGCGGATTGGAAATGCCGAGCGCCGTTTCGGTCGCGATGCCGAAACGCGCCATGCCGCGGACGTTCTCCTCGGAGCGCAGCGCTTCGAGATGCGCGACGATTTCCGGCGTGTCCGAGGAGGGACCGATCACTTCTTCTCCAGCCGGGCGAGCAGGGAGGACGTGTCCCAGCGATTGCCGCCGAGCGCCTGCACGTCGCCGTAGAACTGATCGACCAGCGCCGTTACCGGCAGCTTGGCGCCGTTGCGGCGAGCCTCGGCCAAGACGATGTCGAGATCCTTGCGCATCCAGTCGACGGCAAAGCCGAAGTCGTATTTGCCTTCGTTCATGGTCTTGTGGCGGTTCTCCATCTGCCAGGAGCCGGCGGCACCCTTGGAGATGACTTCCACGACCTTTTCGATATCGAGGCCGGCGCGCTTGCCGAAATGGATACCTTCGGCAAGACCCTGCACGAGGCCGGCGATGCAGATCTGGTTGATCATCTTGGTGAGCTGGCCGGCGCCCGCAGGCCCCATGAGCCCGACCATGCGGGCATAGGCGGAGATCACCGGCTTCGCCTTTTCGAAGACGGCCTCATCGCCGCCGCACATGACGGTGAGCACGCCGTTTTCAGCGCCCGCTTGTCCGCCGGAGACCGGCGCGTCGATGAACTCCACGCCTTTCGCCTTGGTGGCCTCGTAGAGTTCCCGTGCGACTTCGGCGCTGGCGGTGGTGTTGTCGATGAGGACTGCGCCGCCCTTCATGCCGGAAAGCGCGCCGTCCGGACCGGTGGTGACGGAGCGCAGGTCGTCGTCATTGCCAACGCAGGTGAAGACGAATTCGGCATCCCGCGCAGCTTCCGCGGGCGTGGCCGCGGTTTTGCCGCCGTATTTCTTCGCCCAGGCTTCGGCCTTGGCGGCGGTGCGGTTGTAGACGGTGAGCTCGTGGCCGCCTTTTTCCCTCAAATGCCCGGCCATCGGGAAACCCATTACGCCGAGGCCGATGAATGCCACATTTGCCATGCTGATCCTCCGTCGTTCGTTCGATATTCGAGGATTAGAACAAACCGGCATAATCGGAAAGCGGGGCTCGGCGAGTTAGGTCCGGTTAGGTTCCTTGTCGTGTGGAAAGAGGGCCTCAGAACGGCTTGACGACGGCCAGGAATACGATCACGACCACCGAGACGAGGACGATCGGCATGCCGGCGCGCACGAAACCGGGCGGATCGAGCTTCGGGTCGGCCTCCATGCGCCGCAGCCAGCCGCCCTGCATGCCGTGCAGAGCCGAGAGCATGATGACGATCAGGAACTTCAGGCCGAACCAGCCGGAGGTGTAGAAACCATAGGTGAAGGCGAGGATGAGGCCGAAGACCCAGGCGCCGCCGAGAGCCGCCGTGGTCACCGTGCGGTCGTAGCGGCGCAGCGCCGGGATGACGCCGGAGCGGATCGCCGGCGGCACCATGCCGATGACGAAGGCATTGACCAGCATGCCGCCGATCAGCAGGAAATTCGAAATGAGATGCAGGGACTTGATGAGGAAATAAGTCATCGTCAGCTCCAGATGAGGGCTTCGGTGAAACCGAGTTCGGCGAAATCCTGTCGGCGCAAGGCCTGCTCGGCGGGATCGGCGGGAAAGAATTCGTCGAGCTGCGGCGGCTTGACGGACGTGCCGGAAAGCATGGAATGGACCTGGCCGCGGTGGTGGATCTGATGCTGGAAGAGATGCAGCAGCACCCGATCCGCCGTCTCGACCTGAACATGGGTCTCGCGCGGAATGAGGACTTCCTGTTTCAGGCTCTCGGAATCGAGCTGGCGACAGTGGTCGATGAGGCGCCGGTCGGCGGCGCGCTGCTCCCGCTCGAGATCGGCAAGAAGGTGAAACGGGATTTCCGGCTCGAAGGCGGCCGAGCCGATGCAATCGCCTTCCAGTGCGCTGATATAGAGCCAGTCGACCGTCAGGATGTGGTTGAGCGTATGGATGATCGAGGGAAAGAAGCTCACGCGCGGAGCTTCGAGCTCGGCCGGCGACAGCTTGGCGCAGGCCTTGAGAAGCCGATGATTGGCCCAGGCATTGTTATAGGCCTGGGCCCGGAAATAGTGCTGGGCAGTCATCCCGAATCCTCCGTCAGGGAGGAAGATTTAGCCCTTCAATCGCGCGATGACCAGATGGCCGGGGCTTGGGTTGCCGTCCTGCATTCGGACATTGATCTCGGAGATTTCGAGGATTTCGAACCCCGTATCGGTAAGCCGGGAGCGGATATAGGCTTCCGAATGAAGAAAGCGCTGGTGAGGCCCGACGACATAGGAGCGCTCGCCGGACGTTTCCTTGGGCAGCGTTTCGGAGGAAAAGACGAAGATGCCGCCCGGCACCATGTTTTCCGCCGCGCCGAAGAAGAGCGGCTCCAGCGCGCCGAGATAGGGCAGCACGTCCGTCGCGGTGACGAGGTCGAAGGGCTCGTCGTCGTTGTCCTCCAGGAAATCCTCGACTTCCGCCACGTAGAGCGTTTCGTAGAGATCCTTCTCGTGGGCGATCTCGACCATGTTTTCGGAAATGTCGATGCCGGTGATGTCGTCCGCCATGTCACGCAGCGTGCCGCCGGTGAGCCCGGTGCCGCAACCGAGATCGAGCATGCGCTTGAAGGGGCCGAGCTTCAGTTCCTGCAGGCGCTGGCGCACCATGACCGGAACCGCATAGCCGAGCTGATCGACGAGTATGTCCTCGAAGCTTTCCGCATGCTGGTCGAAGAGGGTCTCGACATAGGCATCCGGCGCCTTGGGCGGGGTCTCGCCGCGGCCGAGGGCGGCGATGCGGACTGCCGCGCCGCCATGATCCTCCGGATCGATCGCCAGCACGTCCTCATAGGCCTTCACGGCGGCGTCGATGTCGCCGGCCTTTTCGAGCGCCAGCGCCCGGTTATAGGCCTCGGCCAGTGCTTCTTCGTCGATCTTGCTCATGGGCATGTCTCCAGTGTTCGCCGGGCTTTAAGCCGATGGCCTGCATTTGTCCATGACGGAACACGGCGCGCCGCCAATCGTTGAGGAAGTATCCGGGCAGGGGGCGTCGCATGCGATCCGGAGAACGGCCATGGCGGGCGATCAAAAGCCCAGTGTTCTTGAGCAGAATGTCGAAAGGCGCGCGCCTTCGCTACCCATCACCTCGGCCGAAAAGGCCAATATGATCATCCATTACTATCGCGGGGAGATGGGCCGGATGACGAGCTGGCGCGACCGCATCGACCGCACCTCCAACTGGGCGATCACCATGGTCGCGGCGCTGCTTTCGGTCTCGCTCTCGACGCCGACATCGCATCACGGGGTGATACTGTTCGGCATGCTGCTGATCTCCGTGCTGCTGCTGATCGAGGCGCGGCGCTACCGCTTCTTCGACGTCTACCGGGCGCGGGTGCGCAAGCTGGAGCGCCATTATTTCGCCCAGGCCCTCAATCCGCAGGCGGACCTGAAACCGGACTGGGCGGCCTCGATCGCTTCAAGCCTCAGAGACCCGCACTTCCTGATAAGCTATCAGGAGGCGCTCTTCCGCCGCATAAGGCGCAATTACTGCTGGATGTATTTCATCCTGCTGATGGCCTGGGCGCTGAAAATCTCGACGCCCAAGCTGTTGCCCGACGAGACGAGGGCGGACGTGGTCTTCTCATGGGCGGAGGCGGTCAACAACGCGACGCTCGGGCCCGTGCCCGGCTGGGGCGTGATGACCTTCGTGGCCGTCTTCTACGCCGCCATACTGATCGCCTCGCTGCATCGCGGGCGGGGTGAGGGCGAGCTAGCCCACGGCGAGGTACACGTATAGCGCCACATCCTCAGTGGAGGATGAACTCGCCTTTCAATGCGCGCCATTCGCCTGCTGCGATGAGCCGGCGGTGGACATAGCGCACCGAATGGAGCGGTCCGTCCAGCGTCTCCTGCCAGAATTTCAGGAATTCCTTCATCTCGGGGAAATCCGGGGCGAGATCGTAATCCTGCCAGACATAGGTCTGCAGCAGGATCGGATGATCCGGCAGGTGGTAGAAGATCTGGGCGGTGGTGAGGCCGTAGCCTTTCAGCATCATTTCCATTTCAGACTTCATGGCCAGTTCCCATTTATCGTCCTGGAGAACGGCGTTTCCTCGCGCCGCCTCCATAGGGAAGCATGCCACGGTTAACCCAGGCTTTACAATTGGCCGAAGTGAAGGTATTTCAATAAAAATTTCAAAGGCTTGGCAGCATTCATAATCGAGTGCTACCAAGCCTTTTCTAGCGCTTCAGATGGCGCGTCAGCCGGTTTTCGAGCGCAGCCCAGATGTGCCGCAGCGTCTCCACGATGGCGAGATAGAAGATCGCCGCCCAGAGATAGGCCTGGTAGTCGAAGGTGCGGGAAAAGGCGTAGCGCGTCTCGCCCATCAGGTCGTACACCGTGACGATGGCAACCACCGCCGAGCCCTTGATCATCAGGATGATCTCGTTGCCGTAAGGGCGGAGCGCCACGATGAGCGCCTGCGGCAGGATGATCTTGCGGAAGGCGACCCATTTCTGCAGACCGAGTGCCGCCGCTCCCTCATGCTGGCCATGTGGCACGCTTTCGATCGCGCCGCGCAGGATTTCCGCCTGATAGGCGGCCGTGTTGAGGGTGAGGGAAAAGAGGCCGCAATACCAGGCCTCGCGAAAGAACCACCAGAGGCCGACCGCTTCGAGCTGGGGCCGGAAACTGCCGAGCCCGTAATAGACGAGGAAGAGCTGTGCCAGCAGCGGCGTGCTGCGAAAGACATAGACATAGCCGTAGGCGATGGCATTGGCGACGCGGTTCTTCGACATTCGCGCAAACGCGATCGGCAGGGACAGAACGGCGCCGAGAATTATGGCGAGCCCCACCAGCGAGATCGTGGTCCAGAGACCGGAAAGGTAGCGCGGGCCGTAACGCAGGAATTTCTGCTGGTCCCAGCCGTCGATGACCATTCCGACGAGTGCGATGGCGAGCAGCACCCAGAGCGCCAGGATCGCCATGCCGACAATTCTGGCCGCGGTCAGCGGGCGCCGTTCGACCTTCGGCGCCGGGCGGGGCGCGATGAGTTCCTTCGCATAAGTCATCTGCGAGCCCCCGACTTGCGCGTCCAGCGTTCGACGAAGCCGAGGCCGACCGAGGAGATGAGCGCCAGCGCGAGGTAGAGCAGGCAGGCGAGCGTGTAGAAGAAGAAGGCCTCCTTGCTGACGCGCGCGGCAATGCCGGTCTGGCGCAGGATATCGGCCAGGCCGATAATGGAGACGTAGGATGTATCCTTGAGCAGGATCATCCAGAGGTTTCCAAGTCCGGGAAGGGCGATGCGGATCAGCTGCGGCAGGATGACGAGAACCATGGTGCGCGAGCGGCGCAGGCCCAGCGCATCGCCGGCCTCGTACTGGCCCCTCGGGATCGCGCGGAAGGCCGAAAGCAGCACCTCCGACGAATAGGAGGAGAAGACGACGGCGAGCGCTGCCATGCCGGCGAAAAAGGCGTTGATCTCGATCCGCTGCTCGATGCCGAAGGAGGCGAGCACCGACTGGATGAGGATCTGCAGCCCGTAATAGACGATGAAGAGGGTGAGCAGTTCCGGCAGGCCGCGGAAGATCGTCGTATAGATGCCTGCGGCAAGCCTCAGCAGCTTCTCCTCCGATTGCGCCGCAAGCGCGATCAGGAAGCCGATGACGAGCCCGACCGGCAGCGTCGCGAGAGCGAGCGTGATGGTGACCTTGACGCCGAAGGCGATCTCGTCACCCCAGCCGGTATCGCCGCAGGCGACGAGGGTATCGGAACCGAGCAGCGAAAAGATGCCGACAGGGCCACAGAGCGGATCGAGCGCTGTTGTGAGGGCGGAAAAGAATCCGCTCATAAGCTGATTTTCCCCTGCGGCTTTATGACTGCCGCTTTAGATTCGGTCTCATTAAAAGGGAAATCGGCGGAAGGGCAAGCCTTCCGCCGACCGATAACCTGACAGATACGTGATCAGTCGTCGTTGCCGTAAACGTCGAAGTCGAAGTATTTGTCGTTGATTTCCTTATACTTGCCGTTAGCGCGGATGCCCGCGATCGCCGTGCTGAGGCGGTCGGCAAGCGCGGTTTCGCCCTTGCGCACGGCAATGCCTGCGCCTTCGCCGTTGATCTCGACGTCAACCGGCAGGGTGCCGAGGATCTTGCAGCACGCGCCGGCATCGGACTTCACCCATTCCGACAGTACGACCACATCGTCGATGACGGCATCGATGCGGCCGTTCTGGAGGTCGAGCTTGTATTCGTCAGCCGTCGGATAAAGCTTCAGGTCGGAATCCGGCATGTGCTTTTCGGCGTAGTTGGAATGGGTCGTGGAGCCCTGCGCGCCCATCGACTTGCCGGCAAGCGCCTCTGGGGTTGCAGCGGTGATCTCGGAATCCTTCGGCACGGCGATTGCCGGCGGGGTGTTGTAGTACTTCTTGGAGAAGTCGACCTGTTCCTTGCGCTCCGGCGTGATCGACATGGAAGCGACGATGGCGTCGAACTTCTTCGACTGGAGCGCCGGAATGATGCCGTCCCAGTCATTGGTCACGAATTCGCAGGTGACCTTCATTTCCTCACAGAGCGCCTTGGCGATGTCGATGTCGAAGCCGGTCAGCGTGCCGTCGGCTTCGAGATTGTTGAAGGGAGGATAGGCGCCTTCGGTGCCGATGACGAGCTTTTCCTGTGCCATAGCCGAGCCGGCGAACAGCGAGAGCGCGGCAATCGAGGCGGCTGCAAAGAAACGTGTGGAGATACGCATGATGATCCTCTCTGTTGGCGGACCGCGCGGCCATTGATCTTTTTTGCCGCGTCGGAAAGCAGGTCCACGAATGGTCCCGCCGAGACTTTTAGATACCGCTGCGGCCGAAATTGCAACGGCATTTTACGTTCACGTCCGCCATTCCCATGGGCTCGAGATGAATGGCGCGTTCAGGAGAGGTTCAGCCCGGCGCTCCCAGTGTTTCACGGAACATTTTCCGGTTCCACGCAGTTGAGCCGCCACCAAGTCCGCCGGTCAGAAGATCAAGAAGAGCGCGGGCGAAAGAAGGGACGACACCCGAGAAGAGGAAATGTCGATGTCGAAAAAATTCAGACTTTTCAGCAGCGTTGCGATGCCTTTTGTCTCGCTGCCGCTGATGATCCAGCCTGCCGGCGCAATGCCGTCCGTGCCCGATGCACAGGTCCGCGAGGCGCCCGCCGTCATCGAGGTGCAGCAGCGCATTCTGCCGCCGGGCGCCGAAGAGGGAGAGGAGGGCGAGGGCCGGCGGAAGCGGCGGGAAGAGCCGCAGCAGGAAAGCCCTCAGGAGGAACCCCAGCGGCAGGAGCGCCCGCAGGAAGAGCGGCCGGAGCCGGCTCC